>JALSHN010000038.1 GCA_026982215.1 Gammaproteobacteria bacterium | reverse complement strand
CACCATCGACCCGGCGGACGTTCAAGCGACGCTGTGCGAACTCACCGCACAGAGTATCGCTACCGCCGTGAAGGTATGGAGCAAGGAAGGAGCCCCCGTCCTGGTGTGCGGTGGCGGGGTCCACAATGCCACCCTGATGAATCGGCTGACCCAGCTGCTGGCCCCCAGACCGGTTCACGACACCCGCGAGCGGGGGATCGACCCCGACCATCTGGAGGCCCTGGGCTTCGCCTGGCTGGCTGCCATGCGCCTGTGCGGCATGCCGCTGGATACCGGGCCAGTCACCGGTGCTCAGCACCCGGTGGTGCTGGGGGCGGTCTACTCGCCGCCGTCTCAACCGCGCTCGGCGGGGGGGACGTAATCCCGCAAGGGGTGACCAGTATAGACCTGGGTGGGCCGGAAGATACGGTTGTCACCCAGCTGCTCACGCCAATGAGCCAACCAGCCGGCAGAGCGGGCGACGGCGAAAATCGAGGTGAACTGATCAGTGGGGATACCCATTTCGTCGTAGAGGATACCGGAATAGAAATCGACGTTGGGGTAGACCCCCTTGGGTCCCAGCCTCTCGGCGGCGGCCTCCTCCAGGGCCAGGGCGATCTCGAACAACGAGCTGACCTTGCCACCGCGACGGGCCATCAGATCCTCCACCATCTGCTGGAGGATCTTGGCCCGCGGATCCTTCACCTTGTACTCCCGGTGTCCCATACCCCAGATTTTCTCCTTGCGAGCCAACTTCTTCTCCAGCCAGGGACGCACGTTTTCGGGAGAGCCGATCTCCCGCAGCATGTGCACCACCTTCTCGTTGGCCCCCCCATGCAACGGCCCGGAGAGCGTACCGATGGCCGCCGCCACCACCCCATAGGGACTGGCCAGGGTGGAGCCGGCCACCAGGGCGGCGAAGGTGGAGGCGTTGATGGTGTGTTCGGCGTGGAGGATCAAACACTTGTCCAGGATCTCGGCCAGCAGATCGTCCGGTTCCTCGCCGGTCATCATATAGAGGAAGTTGGCCGAATAGCTGAGATCGGTGCGCGGTTCGATGGGATCGTAGCCATTGCGGATCTGCTCCCACATGGCCACCAGCACCGGCATGCGAGCGATGATCTTCACCGTCATGTTGTGGACGTAGTCCAGCTCGGTGCAGGCATCCCCGCCGGTGAGGCATTCACTGCCGGGATAGAACATCCCCAAACTGGCGACCGCCGTCTGCAACATCTCCATGGGATGGCCGGTGGCCGGGAGAGCCTTCATCAGGGTGCGGATGTTGAACTTCACCCGCCGGTTACGCCGTATCTGCTCATCGAACAGCGCCAACTCCTCGGCACGGGGGAGCTCGCCATCCAGCAACAACAGCGTGGTCTCCTCGAAGGTACTGTGTTCCGCCAGCTGTTCGATGGGATAACCGCGATAGGAAAGGATGCCGCGTTCGCCGTCGATGTCCGAGATATTGGACTTGGTGGCCGGGACGCCTTCCAGACCGGGGAGATATTCGTTCATGGGGTCACCTTGCTTGCCGAACCATCGGGCCCACGGGCCGTGAGGGGCGCAGTGTAACAAATGGGGATGGCGGCGGAAAAACGAAACGGGGGGCCTGAGCCCCCCGCCGCAAAAACCGTTCTGTCTCAGACGGAGAACGAAGAACCGCAACCGCAGGTGGTGGTGGCGTTGGGGTTGCGGATCACGAACTGGGCCCCTTCCAGTCCTTCGGTGTAGTCGATCTCCGCACCGACCAGATACTGGAAGCTCATGGGATCGATGAGCAGAGTCACCCCGCCCTTTTCGATCTTGGTGTCCCCTTCCTGTTCGGTCTCGTCGAAGGTGAAACCGTACTGGAAACCCGAGCAGCCACCACCGGTGACGAAGACGCGCAGCATGAGGTTTTCGTTGCCTTCCTCCTCGATCAGCTCACGCACCTTGGCGGCGGCGGCATCGGTGAATTCCAGGGGGGCCGGCATTTCGTTTTCCACCGTACTCATGGTCGTTACCTCACTGAAAAATCGCTCTGTAGATGGCCCCAGTGTGCAGAGCCCCTGTCATTCAGTCAAGTATTGCCCGGTTTGGCTTCACCCAACGGCAGTTCCGCACCTTCGCGCTCCGGGACGGCCTGGTGAGTGAGGGCCGGCTTGGCACCGTCGGGCTGATGCACCAGCTGGCCGTTCACCTCGGCACCAATGGCCATCTCGATGAGGGCATAATAGACGTTACCGCTCACCTTGGCCTGCGAGGCCAACTCGATGCGTTCGCTGGCGAAGACATCCCCCACCACCCGGCCGTTCAGAATCACGTTGGGCACCCGCACCTCGCCCTCGATGACACCCTGGTCGCTCAGGGTGAGCAAGGAGGCCGGGTCTTCGGCGATGACGTTGCCTTTGATCTTGCCATCCACGTGAAGGCCGCCGGAGAAGTGGACGTCCCCCTGCAGCTCGGTGTTCTGGCCGATGAGGGAGTCGATCTTGGCGGATTTGCGCTTTTTGCTGCTGCCCAACATAACTCTGCTCACTCCAGGTTCTCGGTGAAGAAGGCATCCGACGGTGTGGGGTCCTTGTCGGCCCGGAGAGGGGGAGACTTTAAAGATATTCAGCGGGACTTAAGCTTCCTCTCCAGACGGCCGATTGTAACGGCATGAACTTGGCAGTGAAAGCGGCCAAGAGACGCCGGAGGACTCCATGGCACGACCGTTATCCCTCGTTTTTCTCGCCTTCATTTTCGTGAGCTCCATCGTCTCGGCCGCCGAGACCGCCTATGTGAGCGACGAGCTGCGCGTGGGGGTGCGCGAAGCCCCGGGGCGTAAATCGGCACCACTGGCCATTGTGCGCAGCGGCGATGCGGTGGAGGTGCTAGAGCGGCGTCGAGGGTATCTCAAGATACGCACCGCCAATGGCGTGGTGGGCTGGGTGAAGTCCGCCTACATCACCTCCAAACCACCCACGGCCACCAAACTGGCGGCGCGTGTCAAGGAATTGACTTTTCTCCAACAAAAATTGAGCCTCATCGAGGAACAAACCGCCACGGTCAGCGACCGGCTGGCGGCAATGCAGCGGCGCATCGATTCCCTGGAGGCCGAGAAACGGCAATTGCAGACCACGCTGGCCCAGGCGCAACAACGCCTACAGGAAGAGCGAACCTCGCCCCCCCTGGCCCGTCTAACCCGTGAGCTCCAGCAGCGTCCGTGGTGGGCCTTGGCATTGGGAGGCATGGTGATGTTCCTCGCCGCTGGTTTTCTGGTCGGGGTCTATTGGTATCGCCATCAGGTGTCCAAACGCCTGGGCGGTTTCACCATTTAGCGCATGATGGCATCATCGCCGGCCATGGACGAACGGCGCACGCCCCCACTGCTCGGGATGGGGCTCTCTTCGCTGTTGTTCTGGTCACTGGCGGCCCCCCTCACCGCCGAACCCATCGGCCACGACTGGGAGTCCACCCTGGGCCGGGCCTTGGACGCCGCCGCCCAGGGGCGACGCGATGTGGCCCTGGAGCAGATACGTCGATTGCTGTCGCGGCGTGAAGCCGCGCCCCTGGCCGAGGCCTTGCTGGCGGATCTGCAACACCGACCGACCCCCGAAGTCCTCGCCGAGCGCCCGGCGAATCCCTTGCTGGCCGAGGCCCGGGCCCGCTGGCGCCATCAACACCATCACCCGGCTCCCGGCGAGCAATCGGCGTATCTGCTGGCAGTGGCGAGCCACCATCGCCACGTGGTGCTGATCGACATCGGCGACAGCCGGCTCTATTTACTGCAACGCGGACCCGGCGGCCTGCGCCTCGCGGGCGACTATTACGTCAGCGTCGGCAAGCAGGGGGGCGGCAAGGTGCGCGAGGGTGACCAGCGCACCCCCATCGGGGTCTATCGTATTACCGGCTTCATCGCTCCCAAGGATCTGTCACCCTTCTATGGGGCCGGCGCCCTGCCCCTTACCTACCCCAACCGCTGGGACCGGCTTCAGGGCAGGACCGGACGGGGGATCTGGATCCACGGCAATCCCATCGGCGAGGCGCAACGGCCGCCGCGCGCCAGTGACGGATGCGTCACCCTGGCCAACGAGAAACTGGAGACGCTGCGCCGCCGCCTGGACCCGGGCACACCGGTGATCATCGCCCAGCGCCTGCAGTGGCAGGCCCCCGAGGAAATCGCCCGCGTGCGTGAGGAGGTGCTCTCCGCCCTGGAGCAATGGCGACGCGACTGGGAGAGCCTGGATGCGACGGCCTACCTCGCTCATTACGCCGACGACTTCCGCAGCGAACGGGGTGACCTGAAGGCCTGGCGGGCCTACAAACGACGCATCAATGCCCGCAAACGCTGGATACGGGTGACCATCTCCGATCTGGACCTGTTCCGCTATCCCGGGGAGCCGGACTTGGTGCAGGCGATCTACACCCAGGATTACCGCTCCAGCAATTACCGTGAACGCAGCGTCAAGGAGCAGTTCTGGCGCCGGGGAACGGACGGGCACTGGCGCATCGTCTACGAAGGATCGCGCTGACCCGCCTCGGCGGTGTGCAGCTTGCCGCTGGGGGTATTGCGCCGCAGCCATCGTACCAAGTCCACCCAGATGCGGCTGATCTCACGGCGGCTGGGCATGATGCCGGCGTGGGGCAACTCGATGGTCACCACCGGGATGGACCGTTGCACCCCGGCATAATTGCCCAGCGACCCTGGATAGGTTCCCAGGAGATTGAGATAGAGTTGACCGAGACGCCGAGGCGGCGGCGCCGGGCCGTCGAAGTCGAGGATCCCGAAGGGGGCGTGCACCGAGACGATGACATCCGGCTGGAAGCGGTCGATGAGTTCCACCAGATAACGGCTCTCCGGCTCGCTCAACGGCGCCTCTCCGGGATAACGCCGGGGATTGCGGCGGGTTTTCTTGATCCAGTAGGCCCGGCTTTGCCGGTGCCAGTCGGGCGTGGGGAAATTACGGTTGAGGTCCACACCGTTGGCGTTCATGCGCTGGGAGGACTTACGCAGCAGACCGTCGGGATTGAGCAGCGGCACGAACAACCAGTGAAACAGCCCGGAATGGTGACGGTCGAGGATGTCCATCCATTTGAACACCACGCTCACCGAGGAATATTCATCGCCGTGGATCCCGCCGACCAACAACACCCGTCCCCGGGGTTTGCGCCGCGCCAGCGGGGGATATTCCTTGATGAGAATGGGGCGCCCGAGCACCGAACGTCCCTGCCCCACGCGCAGATCCCGCGCCATGCACTCCTCGAAACTCACACTTCCCAACTTGCCGCCGATCTCACGACAGGCCTCCAAGCGCAAGGGCTCGTCCACCGCGGACTCGCCGGCAGGCACCGGCTTCGGGCTGGCCCAGGCCAGGCCGGCGATCAGCCAGAGAAACAGCAACCACCCCCCTTGTCTCATGACGACTCCCCTCCACTCCCCCCCGCACCGTCAGGCCAGGGAAAGGATTCCTTGAAACGCTTGCCCTTGCGCGGGCGCACCTCCACGGTGACGCTGCGGGGTACGAAGTCCTCGGGTAGCAACAAGTCCCCCTCGAACTTTTGGAAATAACGGAAGCGAAAGGGCAGGTTCTCGCCGTCCTTCGCCGGGGTGAGGCGATGCAACGGCAAGACCTCCGGCCGCCCCCGGCGCACCCCTTCTACCTGAACCCGCACCACACCGCGGGCGATACGATCGTTCTTCAGCACCTGAGTGAGCACCAATTTGTAATGGTACAGCGGCACCTCGCCACTGCCCTGGGGCTCGACCTTGAAACGTTCCACCCGCAGGCCGGCCGAGGCCTGCCGGGGAGAGACGATGCCGCGATAAAAGGCCACCTCCTCCCGCAATTCCAGGATCTCGTCCTGGAGCCCCTTGAGGGACTCGTCCAGCTTGGCGTAGGCCTCACGGTCCATCTGACTGCTCCGTTCCAACAAGGCGATCCGGTCGCGCAAGCGGTCGCGCTCCGCCTCCAGGGCCTGGATACGGCTCAACAACGCCTCCCGCTCCCGCGCCACTTCCAGACGATCATAACCGGCCTGCTGCTGACCGAGATAATAGAGTCCGCCGCCCAAGGCCGGTAGCCCCAGCAACACGAGCGAGAGCAACAACCAACGGCGCCGCCGCGAATGCGGCTTGACCACCAAGGTCCCGGATTTCACCATACCCTCGTCCCTGATCTCCGCTGTGCCCCGTCAAGGCAACAACGCCACCTGTTCCAGACCGCAGCGCTCATCCCACCCCCACATGATGTTCATGTTTTGTATCGCCTGCCCGGCGGCACCCTTTACCAGGTTGTCGATCACCGAGAGCACCACCACGGTATCCCCTTGCTGGGGACGATGCACCGCGATCCGGCACCAGTTACTCCCGCGGGCGCTGCGGGTCTGGGGATGGCTGCCAGACGGCAACACGTCCACGAAGGGCTCCGCGGCATAACGCGACTCGAACAGCGCTTGCAAATCGCGATCCCGATCCCGCAGGCGGGCATAAACGGTGGCATGGATACCTCGGATCATGGGTGTGAGGTGGGGTACGAAGGTGAGCTCCACCGTTCCACCGGCCATCCGCTCCAGGCCCTGGCGGATCTCGGGCAGATGACGATGTCCCGGCACGGCATAGGCCTTGAAGTCTTCACTGGCCTCACACAGCAAGGTGGCCACGTTGGCCTTGCGCCCAGCACCGCTGACCCCGGACTTGCAATCGGCGACGATCCCCGTCCGCTCCACCACCCCCGACTCCAGCAATGGCAGCAGCGCCAGTTGCACCGCTGTGGGGTAACAACCCGGATTGGCTACCAGGCGGGCATCACGGATCGCCTCGCGATTCATCTCCGGCAGGCCGTAGACCGCCTCGGCCAGCAACTCGGGACAGGCATGCTCCATGGCGTACCAGCGTGCCCATTCCCCGGCATCACGCAGGCGGAAATCGGCCGCCAGATCGATGAGACGCACCCCGGCCTGCAACAGCGCCGGGGCCTGCTCCATGGCCACGCCGTTGGGGGTGGCGAAGAACACCAGATCACAGCAACTCAACCGGCGGGGGTCGGGGTCACTGAAACGGAGATCGAGGTGGCCGCGCAGATTGGGAAACAACTCGGTCACCGGCCGGCCCGCCTCGGCGCGGGAAGTGATCACCGCGAGCTCCACCCGTGGATGGCCCAGCAACAGCCGCAACAGCTCCACACCGGTATAGCCCGTGCCGCCCACCACGCCGACCTTGATACGCTCCATCCTCATCCTCCTGATTAGCGAAGGGGCTATTGTGGCAAATGCCCCGCCCCCCCGAAAGCGTAGTCCTGGAAACGAAAAGGGCCCCCGAAGGGGCCCGATGGATCGACCATGAGCGCGTCGGGACTCAGAACACCGCCAACACCTGCAGCGACAAGACGTTGTCCATGCCGTCGAGGATCTTGTTGGGCGTAGCCGTAGCGGCCAGGTTGGGGGCCTCGGCGGAGCGGATCTCGTAATTGATCACTGCACGCGTCTTTTTGTTGAAGAAATACTGGGCCCCCAGGGTGAGCTTGCTGAACTTGCGCTCTTCGTTGTCGTTGTTGGTGTTGCGGTGCAACACGTCGTAGCGGGCATCCAGCTCCAGGTTCTTGAGGATCATATAACCACCGTGGATGTACCAACCGTTGGCCTTGCCCTCGGGAGCGACCCGCAGGGGGGCGCCATCCAGCGGCCGGCCACCGCCCTTGGTACCACTGAAGATGACCCCCTCGGCGGTGATGTATTCGGCGGTGGCACGGTATTTCCCCTTGCGGAAGGTGGTGCCCACCCCGCTGCGGGTACGATCGTACTGACCGGAGTACAGGGTACGTTTTCCGGTCTGATACCAGGCGAACAACTTCCAGTCCTCACGCCGCGGCCCTTTGCCACCATAGACCTGGGCCGAGGACCAATAGGCATAGAGCTCTTTTTGGCCATCGATGTCGGAGCGGGCGATGCCATTGCCGTTGCCCACCATCAGGGCGTAACTGTGCTCCCATTGGCCGTGCCTGACGATATCGAACACCTGGATGCCGATGTCACGGAAAGCGCCCACCGACCCCATGGGTTTGCTGTATTCGTCATAGAAACCGCCCACGGCCGTGCCGCTGCCGTCGGAGGGTTTGAAGAAGCGTTCCAGCAGCAATTGATCAGTGGCGAAGGTGAAGTTGATGTAATCAAACACATGGATCGCCTGCAGCCCCTCTTCGGCCCCCGGGGTCTTGAATTGCCCCACCCGCACCCGCGCACGGGGGATGTGACTGAAGGTGACGCTGGCATCGGTGAGCTTGGCGCTGGATTTGCCGCCACCGGGGACGGTGATGCCGTTGTTGCCGAACTCCACCAGGAAGAAATAGTTGGTCTTGTTGTCCAGCGGGAACCCCTGCCCACGGACACCGACACGGGCCCGGCGGACCTGGAAGGTGGCCCGCGAGGTGGCGTCGGGGCGGATCATGTTGAACTGAGCGGGCTTACCGGCGTAAGGGCCGGCTGCCAGCTCGGTGCCGTCGGTGTATTGCACCTCGGGCTGGATGAACCCCCATACCTTGGCCCGCGGCGCTTGGCCGGTGGGCTCCAGGCCCTGCAGGGCCAGCCAGTTGGCCGCCTGGGCCTCACCAAGCCCCAGCCCGCCCACGCAGGCCAGGATCCACGCCGTCTTTTTCATCGTTTTTTTCATCAGTGTGCTCCTCCCTCAGGATTCCTTACGGCTTGACCAGTTTGTAGCCCTGGTCCATCAATTCGATGATGCGCACCACCCCGGCGGGGATCACCTTGGCTTGAGGAACCAGCTCGGGCTTGTGCCCCAGTTTCTTGGTCATGGCGTTCATGGTGTTGTTGCAGGCGGCGAAGCGCACCCCGTTTGTGGACAGCCCCTGAATCCGCCCCCGATTGACGTTGTCGGCGAACAACAAACGCAAGCCGGGCCCGAAGGCGACGATCTCGATGTCCACCCGGTCGGGGCCGTAGTACTTGATGAGATTGTTGGCGACATTGAGCACCAGGGTCTGCTTGAAGGGGTTGGGATCGGAGATCTGCAGGACCACCTTCTGTTCGGCGAAGGGTTTTTCCTCCTCGGCCTGGACCGGCCCCGCCATCAGCAGGGCGAACGCCAGCACCGCCCCCAGGACGTGCCACAGTCTGGACATGGGTCTTACCTCCCTTTTTATCCTTGGATCGAATGTTTTTATAATTCCGACATAACCGCTAAGGTTTTGCCGGCGCCTGACTATCCCTTGCGCGCAGGTTTTATGTCAAGACTGAACCAAGGATGAACAAGATTACTTTAAGAAAGCCTTACGCAAATAGGCGATCACCGCGCGGATCTGGCGCTCGTCGAGTACATAGCGCCAGGCCGGCATGGCGCTGCCGGGGACACCGCGGGCGATGCGCTCCAGCAGGGCCTCGTCACTGAGACCGGCCAGGGCCGGGTCGCGCAGATCCCGGGGAGAGGGTTCGAGGAAGGACCCGATCCAATGGGCGCCGCTGCCATCCTTGGCGTGACAGAAGGCACAGTTCTGCTGATAGAGGCGCTCACCCAGACGTTCCTCGGCGGTAAGATCGGGCAGTACCGGGGCCTGGTCATGGACCGCGTAGGGACTGGCGCCGGAGACCTGATCGGGGGCACGGTGGTCGTAACCGTTGCGGGGATAGGACAACGGACGGGCACGCCAGGGAGGGCCCTCCGATTCCACCCGGCCGCGATCGTGACAGGTGATACAGGAACGTAGATAGAGTTCGCGGCCACGGCGTTGTTCCGGGGTCAAGGACTCCACGGGACGGTCCAAGGGGATTTCGCCGAGGGCGAAGGGGAAGGCGTCGCGATAACGCTGATGGTCCGGCCAGCCGTTCTCGGGGGTATGGTAGTCCCCGGCCGGCTCGCCGGCGACGACGAAGCGGCGGTAGACGTAGGCCGCCACATCGCGCATTTCCGCCGGGCTCAAGGTCCGCGCGAAGGACTGCATCGCCGTACCCGGCCGCCCACGGCGCAGCACCTCGACGATGCGCTCGGGAGTCAGGCGCGCCGGGTCGGCCTCGGTGAAGGCCACCGGCGGCGGGTCGAGATAGCTGGCGGCCAGGGTACGGGCGTCTCCATCGTAGCCATGGCAGAAATAGCAGCGGAAGTCATAGACCCGCCGTCCTCGCTCAGGATCGGCCGGTTCGGCGAAAGGCTCCCCGTCGCCCGATGGGCCGGCGCTCTCCCGGGGATGGATGAAACGGGTGTAGACGTACTCGGCGACATCGGCGATCTGCTGTGGCGAGAGCACCTTGTCCCAGGCCGGCATCACCGTCCCCCGCTTGCCGCGGGCGATGGCGCGAAACAGTTCGGCACGCTGGAAACGTGCCCGGCTGTCGGCGGAGGTGAAGTCCCTGGGCCGCGGATGGATGAAGTGGGAACGGGGCCCGTCACCCTGCCCCCGGCGCCCATGGCACTCGAAGCACTGCCCCTGGAAGATGGCCTCTCCGCGCAAAGGGTCGCCTTGAAGGCCGCCGGGATAACGATCGGGGGCCGGGCGCTCCCGGGGGGAGGCGGCGCGCCCCCGGTTCATGAAGGTACGACGGATGTAATCCACCACCGCCGCCTGCTCGCGGGGAGCCAAACGACCGGAGAAGGGCTGCATGGCCGTGCCAGAGCGGCCATGGGCCACCGCCTCGAGCATCCGTTCGCGGGTCAGTGTCTCGGGATCGGCATGGACGAAGTCCCGTGGCGGCGGTTTGAGGCTGTTGCGCGCCCACACTGCACCTCGGCCGTCGTCACCGTGACACACGGCACAGTGCCGCTGATAGAGGCGCGCACCCAGATCATCCTCTCTCTCATTCGCCTCCCGTGAGGGCGGGGGCGCGGTCTTCCGTTCCCCTTCCCCCATGAAGCGGGCACGGATGTAGTCCACCACCGCGGCCTGTTCCTCGGGAGTCAAGCGACGGGCGAAGGACATCATCGCCGTCCCGGCTCGTCCCTCGCGTACCGCCTCGAGCATCCGCTCGCGGGTCAGTGTCTCGGGATCGGCATGGACGAAATCCCGCGGCGGCGGTTTGAGGGAGGCCGCGGCGCGGCTGCGGCCATCGCCCGCCTCGCCATGACACACGGCACAATATTTCCCATAGAGGGCCTCGCCATCGGCCGCCCCCCAGACCGGCATCGCCCAGGCGAGGGCGAGCAACAGAAGCGGGCGACGATAGCGGCGGGGGATCATGGGCGCTTGGATTGGGGAAGGGGTTTGCGCTAACCTACGGCTGCACGAAAGACAACGACGAGACGTGCTCGAGGGGGGATCTTACCGGGCCATGGCCGGGGGGAGCAAACGAACCGCGCGCAAGCAAGGCCGACCTCTGCGCTGGGGCCTGGTGATGGTGGCCGCCGCCGCGGCGCTGTTCGCCGGCCTGCCAGCCTGGACGGACACCCTCATCGGCGATCCGGTGTTGGGCATGGATGACCCGATTCTCGGCTCCAAACACGACTTCACCGGCCTCAACCAGCGGGCGGGGGTATTCGCCATGCCCGGGGTGGCCTTCTCCGACTACGGCAATCCTTGTGTCCACTGCCACATCCCCCCGGAGCGGGCCGAGGCCGACGAGCGCCGCGAGGGGGCCATTCCCGATTGGAACCGGTTCTTCCCCGCCAGCGACAACTACCAGCTCTACGACAGCACCTATCTGGATTCCAAGACCCGCACCCCCAGCCCCATCAGCCTGTTGTGCCTCTCCTGTCACGACGGCACCATGGGGGTGGACATGGTGGTCTTCCCCCCCAGCGATTTCGATTCCGCCGAGGATCAGGCACTGCACATGCGTATCAACGGCGCCGACGACATCGTCTCCTGCGGCAAGTGTCACAATGGCCGGGTGGCGCACGACATCGCCATCAAACACATCGGCACCGACCTGCGCAACGACCACCCCATATCCATGCGCTACGCCGGCCTGCTGCGTTCCGATCCCGATTTTCGCCTTCCCGACACCCCGGAAGGATTCAACAACGGCGTGCGCCTCTACGACGGCCGGGTGGAATGCGCCTCCTGCCACAACGTGCATGATCCCAGCAAGGATCTGCTGTTGCGCGAAGACTCGGATCTCCTCTGCCAGACATGCCATACCAAGTGAGCAGCCGCCTGTTGCGTCTGTTCTTGGCCGTATTGCTGCTGGCGGGCTGCGCCGCGCGCCCGCCGGCGCCCGAATTCTCCCCTCCGGTCTATCCCCCGCCGCCGGCCGAGCCTCGCTTCGTCTATGACGGCACCCTGCGGGCTGCCAGCGATTTCGTCCAGCCCGACTTCGGCGAGCGGTTGCGTCGCTTCGCCACCGGCAGCCGTGAGACACCCCTGGGGATGGCCAAGCCCTTCGCCGTGGCGGTTCATCGAGGACGGATCTACGTCAGCGATACCCAGCAACGGGCCGTATTGTTGTTCGATCTCCCGGGGCAGCGGGTGAAGGTCATCGGCGAGCGTGGACCGGGGACCCTGGTCAAGCCCATGGGTCTGGCGCTGGACCAGGCCCGTGGGAAGCTCTACGTGGCCGATGTCACCGCCCGACGCATCCAGGTCTACGACAGCGAAGGGGAACATCTGGCCACCTGGGGACGCGATGTGGCCATGCGCCGCCCGGTGGGCATCGCCCTTTCACCCGAGGGCGACCGGCTTTATGTGGTGGACGTGGGTGGGGTGGACAGCAACCGCCACCGGGTATGGGTTTTCGATACGCGCACCGGCTCGCTGGCGTTCCACTTCGGCCAGCGGGGGGTGCGACTGGGTGAATTCAACCTGCCCATCCATGCCGCTACGGGGCCGGACGGCACGCTCTATGTGGTGGACGGCGGCAATTTCCGCGTCCAGGCCTTCGATCCCGAGGGCCGGCCGCTGTTCGCCTTCGGCGCACCGGGGCGCCGCAGCGGCCAGTTCTCCCGCCCCAAGGGCATCGCCGTGGATGCAGCCGGCCGGATCTATGTAGTGGATGCCGCCTTCGGCAACGTGCAGATCTTCGATTCCCAGGGGCGTCTGCTCATGCATCTGGGGGAGCGGGCCACCCGCGGCGGTCCCGGCCGTTTCATGCTGCCCTCGGGTTGCGCGGTGGACGAGGCGGGGCGGCTGTTCGTAGTCGACCAGTTCTTCCGCAAGATCGACGTCTTCCGCCCTGCGACACTCCCCCCGTGGGAGCGGTTGCCGTTACGTTGAAGCGCGCAGCGCCTCCGGCCAGTCATTGCGCAACAGGCGTTGTTGCAGGGCTTCGTAAGGCAAGGGAGGGCTGATGTAGAACCCCTGGATGGCGTCGCACCCCAGCTCACGCAACAACTCGGCCGTGCGGGCATCCTCCACCCCCTCGGCGATCACCCGCAGCCCCAGGCTGTGGGCCATGTCGATGGTGGAGCGCACGATCACCCGACTGTGTTCGTCCTGCACCATACCGGCGACGAAACTGCGGTCGATCTTGATCTCGTCCACCGGCATCCGCTTGAGGTAGGAGAGTGAGGAATAGCCGGTACCGAAGTCGTCGATGGCCAGGGTGAATCCCTGGGAACTCAGGGCCTCCAGCACCCGGGCCGCCACCTCAGCATCGCCCACCAGGGCGGTCTCGGTGATCTCCAGTTTGACGAAGCGCGGCTCCACTTGGCTGCGGTGGGTGTGCTGGGCCACCCCCTCGGCGAGAGCGGGACGTTGCAGGTCGCGGGCAGAGAGATTCACCGCCAGACAAAGACCGTAGCTGTGGATCACCGGGGCGCAATCACTGAGCACCCGCTCCAGCACCCAGTCGGTAAGGGTATGGATCAGGCCGGTCTGCTCCGCCAGGGTGACGAATTCCGAAGGGGGCATGAGGCCATGGACCGGATGGTGCCAGCGCACCAGGGCCTCGCAGGCGGTGACCTTGTTCTGGCGGAAGGACCAGATGGGCTGATAATGAAGGATCAGCTGCCCCTCGGCCAGGGCCTCACGCAACTCCCCCATCACCGCCAGTTGACGCAGGTTGTGCTGGTCGCTTTCGGGGTCATAGAGGGCATAGCCGCGATTGCCCCGCTTGGCCATGTACATCGCCACGTCGGCCCGCTGCAGCAGAGTGCCGGCATCGCGCCCGTGGTGGGGGTAGAGGGCGATGCCGAGACTACAACCCACCTCCAGACGCTGGCCATTGACCACGAACGGCTGCTCGAAGGCCTTGACGATCTTGTTCACCGTGTGCACCGCCTGGCGCACATCGGCCCCCGGCAACAGGATGGCGAATTCGTCCCCCCCCAGGCGGGCGATGGTATCCGACTCCCGCAGCAACAACCGTAGCCGCTGCGCCACCTGTTGCAGCAGCTTGTCCCCCACCTGATGACCCAGGGTGTCGTTGATGAGCTTGAAGCGGTCGAGATCCATCAGACAAAGGGCGAAACGGCCGTTCTCGCGGTGAGCGCTGCGCACACATTGCTGCAGGCGGTCGAACATCAATGCCCGGTTGGGCAGGTCGGTGAGGGCATCGTGAAGCGCTTGGTAGCGCAAGGCGGCGGTCTGCACCTTGCGGCTGGTGATGTCCCGGGCCACGGCGATGGTGTAGACCGCCTCGCCCAGGCGGGTACGGCGCAGCGTCACCTCCATGGGAAAGATGGTGCCATTGCGCCGCCGACCGTAGATCTCCCGGCTCTCGTCTTCTTCGGCCTCACCCAGAAAGGCATTGGGGCCTTCCCGGTAGGGCTCCGGTACCAGGATCTCCACCGATTGCCCCACCAGATCCGCCAAGGCATAACCGAACACCCGTTCACAGGCGGCATTGGCCAGACGCACCCGACCCTCGGCGTCGATGAGCAGAATGGCGTCGGCGACATTGTCCATCACCGCCCGGGTGCGTGCCTCACTCACCCGCAGGGCCTGCTGCATATGGTTGAAGGCCCGGGCCAGTTCACCGATCTCATCGTCGCGTGATATGCCCAGGGGCGCGTCACGCTCACCCTGGGCCACCCGTTCCAGCGCAGCACGCAACACCGCCAACGGACGGATGACGTCGCGCCGCAAGGCCCAGAACAACACCCCACCCAACAGCAAGGCTATCAGCAGCACGAAGCCCCACAGCCGGAGGCGCATCGCCTCGATGCGCGCCTGGGTCTCGGCGGTGGAAAGGGCCATGTAGAACACCCCCCGCAAGGGGGAACGGTCATAGCCGTGGCACGAGTAACACTCCACATCGGCACGGATGGGGGCCACCAGAATCAAAGTATCGGGGCGGGAGTCGTCCACCGCCAGCTCGCCCCGCAACGCCCGTTGCAGCAGATCGGGCGCCACCAGGGCGGAGTGGCGCGACACCACCGGCTCGCGCTCGAACACCGGCTCACCGAGGAAGCGGTTGACCTTTTCCACCGTGCTGAGGTCGCTGAAGGCCTCCTCACCATTGCGCCGCAGCACCTCGATGTCGAGGATGCCCGCCACCCCATGGAGTCGATCCAGCCACTCGCGAGCGAGGATGCCGCTGCCATTGATCATCAGGGTCTTGAGACTGGCCATCAGGGTCTCGGCGTGGACGCGGGCCTGTTCCAGATCGGCGGTGCGAATGGAACGCACCAGCTCGCGATCCACCCACACGGCCGCCCCCCCCAGCGTGATCAACAGCACCCCGGCGAGTATGGAGGCGAGTCGCAAACTGAGACTGCGGCGGATCATGGCCCTCCCCGAAATACCTTCTACGAGGCTCATCGACTGCCCTGACCATTAAAACACCCCGCGTTGGCGGGGGAAAGCCGCACTCAGGGATCAGGGGAGGTGGAGTCGGGCGACCCCGCCGTAGCTGCCCACCCACAGACTGCCATCGGCGGCCCGGGAAAGGGAGAAGACATTGTCGGCATAAAGTCCGTCGGCACGGGTGAGGGTGACGAAACCCTCGCCATCGGCACGGAAACGCGCCAGCCCGGCACTGGTACCGATCCACAAGGTCCCGTCAGTGTCCAGATAGAGCATGAAGACATGGTTGGCCGGCAGGCCGTCGCGAGTGGTGTAGTTGGTCCAGCGCTGACCATCGAAGCGGGCCAGCCCGCCTCCCCAGGTCCCGGCCCACACGACCCCGTCGCCATCCACCACCAGCGAGACGATGTAGTTGGGGTTGTAGGCCACGTTCACCCGCTCCAGGCCCTGTTCGTGTTTTTGGCGGGCATGATGGCGCGAGGCGGCCCCGGGATCGCTCTTGAACTGGATGCTGTCCTTGACCTCCTCGAAAGGCGCCCCCACCCCGTCCTGGTGATTCCAGTGACGCCAGCGCCCGTCCCGATAGCGGGCCACTCCCCCCTCGGTGGCCAGCCACACACTGCCGTCGGGGGCCACCTCCACCCCATAGACCCAGTCATTGGGCAGTCCCCCGGCGGTATTCTCCACATCGAAGGTCTCCCAGGCCTCGGGATCGTCCAACCGTGCCCCGCGGACGCGGTTGACTCCCGACCAGGTGGCGATCCACAGGTCACCCTGCTGGTCCAGCGCAGTGTCGTAGACGAACTGATCGGCCAGACCATCGGGGATGTTGTAGTTTCGCCACCGATCGGTGGCCGGTTCATAGACCGAGAGCCCCCCGCCGTAGGTACCCACCAGCAGACGGTCCCCCAGCTTGGCCAGATGGAATACCCCATTGGAGAGCAGGCTGCCGCTGTCGATGTTGTAGAGCTGGTAATCGTCTTTGCCGATGTGGTAACGGATCACGCCTCCCGAGGTCCCCACCCACACCACATCACCGTCGGCCAACAGCGCCTTGACGTTGCGATTGCCAACGCGAAAATGATGAAAACGAGGTGCCGGCTCAGCGGCGGGCAGGGGCGGATGAACGCGCCCGCTCCCCTGGGAAACGGTAGAGGGCGCGGCCGGTGAAGGCGCGGAAGGCAGGCTGTCACGCCGCCCCAGCCAATACCCCCCGAAGGCAAAGGCCGCCAACAGGGCAGCAAGCAGCAAGGTCTTGAGATCTGGGCGCATGGATTCGGCTCGATGGAGAAGCGGGCATTCTACCGCCCCGCCGGTGACGGCGAAAGATCAGTGCCGGGGCTGGATTCGGGCCACCAGTCCGGTCATTCCCGCCCAGACACTGCCGTCGGGAGCCGCCGCCAGGGCATAGACGTCACCCGCGGGCAACGCGGTCAATGCCCGCCATCGGCGACCATCGAACCAAGCCACTCCACCATCGGTTCCGGCCCACACACGCCCGTCGCCGTCACGGGCCAAGGCATAGACGATCTCACCGGGCAAGCCGTCGTCACGGGTGTAATTACGGAAACGACGGCCATCGAAACGGCCGACACCGCCACCCCAGGTACCGACCCACACCGCCTCCCCATCGGCCACCAGGGAAAAGACGTAATTGGGGTTGTAACTGGGACGTCCGTCCACCTGGACGTTCAAGTCATGGCGGTTGCGCGTCCCCAACCCGGTGTTGGGACTGAACGGCAACCCCGCCCGATTGGGGGCCCCCAATCCTTCGGCATGGGTCCAGGTGAGCCACTGACGACCATCGAAGGCGTTGAGCCCCCCTTCGGTGCCGACCCACAACCGCCCACGGGCATCCACCGCCAGGGCGTAGACCCATTCGTTGACCAGTTCCTCGAGATACGTGGTGAAACGGTCTTGGCGACGCGACCAGCGATTCAGTCCCGCCCAAGTGCCGATCCACACATCCCCGTCCGGCGCCTCGGCAAAGCTGTAGACCCAATAATCCGCCAGGCCATGGAGCGGGAAATAGGTCCGCCAACGGCCCTCGCTGTAGCGGGAGACCCCGCCACCGTTGGTCCCCAGCCACACATCACCTCGGCTGTCCACGAAAGCGGCAAAGACGTATTCGTTGGCCAGGGCATTGTCGCGGGTGTAGACCGCCAGGCGTTCTCCGCTGCCCAACTCTACCTGGATCGCCCCCACCGAGGTCCCCACCCACAGATGATGACGCCGGACGTCCACCGCCAAGGCACGTACCACTACCCCCCGCCCCACCTGGAAGCTCTCGGCCACGGTGAACGCCTGTTGCGCCCTCGCTGGCTCGCCCCCCAGCGACCAGCAGAGCAGCAACAACGACAAAAAACGCAGGATCACAGCAGGCTGCGGATGTAGGCGATGACGTCGTCGATCTCACCATCGGAGAGGATACCGGCAAACCCCGGCATCACCCCGTTTCCCTGACGGATGCGCTCCGCCAGATCCCGATCGGTGGTATCCAGACGTTCCCCCAAGGAAAAATTGGGCATGCCCGGCATCATCCCTTCGCCATTGACACCATGGCAACCCATGCAATAGCGATCATAGACCTGCTTCCCCGCCGCCAGGGGATCGCCCGCCATGGCGACGGGCGCAGCGATGAACCCCAGCACGAGCATCCACGCGACCATTCCACTTCGTTTCATTGGATCCCCAAACGCAGGCGACGCTCGGTGAACCAGTCGTCACCGAGCCCGATGTTGGGCTTCACGTCACGCACCTGAAAGAACGAGGTATGGAAGGTCTGCACGTTCTGAACATAGACCCGATCCCAGGCCCACGCCTTGCCTACCTGCTGCCAGGTGAGCAGCTGGCGCTTCAAGAACAATCCCTTGCGATCATAGTAGTCCACCCGTGTCTTGACGCACTGTTCCCACTCCTTGGCCTTGCGGAACCAATTGATCTTACGGCTGTAGATGGAATCGGGCTCCTTGGGGATGCTCTCCACCACGAAGAATTCACGCCCCTTCTTGTCCTTTTCCAGGCGCAGGAAACGATGTTCGTCGTCGTCCACCCGTCGCAGGCTGATATCGCCATAGGTGAGATCCGAACCGAGGAAGCTGTCTCCCAGATCACGCACCGACACCCGGCGGATCTTGCGCAACACCGGCAGATAGATCCATTGTTCGGCATTCTTGCCCATCTCCGGCACATAGGCCCAGCGCATGAACGCCGCACCCTTGGCATCGGGGGGATAGAGGGTGAACAGCACCATCTTCTCCTGGATACCGTCCTTGCCTTTGTAGTCCTTCCACAAGCGCAGATAGACCGTCGTTTTCTGATTGCCGGAACGGTCGCGCAGGCGGATGGTGAGCTTGGATTGCTGATCCTCGCCGGGATATTTGTAATCACAACGCGCGACGATCTCGCGCCCATCCAAGGTCTCCTCCGCAGCCACCGGCGCTTCATCGGCGGCCCAAGCGGGGAAGACGAAGGCGAGCAGCAGCAAGGGCAAAGAACGGCGCATGGTATCCCCTCTCGGCACGGCTCAGGGTTTCACTGCTTGGATCAGAGTGAACGGACTGGGTTCTGGCAAGGGCCTGTAGGCCACCTCGGTGAAACCGGCATCGGCGACCATCTGCGCCACTTCTTTCACCGAATAGGCCCGGCCGGCGGGGGTGTGCACCAGCTGGTTGAGACCGATGAGCACCGGCAGCAGCGGACCGTCCTTCTCCTCGTTGAGGAACTGTTCCTGCACCAACAACACCCCACCCGGCTCCAGGGCTTCGAAGGACTTGCGGATGATCTCGCGGATCACCTCCGGCCCTTCCTGATTGATCATCGAAGAGAGCAATACCACGTCGTAACCCGAACCGAAGGGGTCCTCGAGATAATTCCCTTCCTTGGTGGAGACCCGCTCGCCGGCACGGTAATCGGCGATGATATCGCGGGTGACCTCCAGCGTCTGGGGGAGATCCATGACGTCCGCGGTCATGCCGGGATTCTTTTCGGTCATGATGATGGAAAAGATCCCCGGCCCTCCCCCAACGTCCAGCATCCGGCGCTTACCTGGTAGAGGGACCTCCTCGGCCAGCAACTGCGCCTGGGGGATCCCCCGATAGAGCATGCCCATGATATAGGTCCGGGTCTCTTCCGGACCGTGGTCATGCTGTTTTTCCACCACCGGCCGGCCTTCGATCACGGCCTTTTTGAGGCCGGTCCACGCCTCCACCCAGGATTCGAACATGGAAACGATGCCGCCCTGATAACGGGGACTGCCCTTCACCAGGAAGGTCTCTGCCAATGGCGTGTTCGTGAAACGTTCCCCCTCCCGGCTCAAGAAACCTTGGCATACCGAGGCGATGAGGATCATTTCCAGGCCGCGGGCATCGGCACCGGTCTTCTCCGCCAGTTCCGCCACCGTCATCGGTCCCTGATGCAAGTGGGTGAACACGTCCAGGGCATTGGCCACATGGAAGGCGAAAGAGGGCCAGTAGGCCGAGGCGGCCTCCATGACGGCCATGGGATTCAGTGCCTCTCCGGCCTGGCCGGATCGTTCTTGCCAATCGTTGTTCATCGGATTCCCTTACGATTTGAATTGCGATACCACCGGGCTCCCAATTCCTTCGGCCCGGAAAAGGCAATCTTAAACAGCTTGAGCGGGGAAATGAACCACACCCCTCAGGGTTGCCCTCACCCCGGCAACGAAGTCATGGAGCCAAAAAGAAGGGGCGCCGCAGCGCCCCTCCCGACACGTCACGAGCCAACCGGCCATCACGGGCAGACGGTGGCCCCGCTGGGATTGGGATTACCGGCGGTGTCAAGCAAGCAGGGTTGGCCACCGAAGTTGGCATCCCAGTTCCACGGACCGGTGTCGAACAGGCTGAAGTAGGTGATGGGGTTGGGGGTCTGGGCCGAGCCCACCACCTCGTAGGCCTGATAACCGAACAGACTGCCCATCATGCCCGTGCCCGCACCGGTGCCGGTGCCGAGATCGATGGACTGGCCGATCCAGGTGGCCTTGATGTTGTCACCCGGGTTGTAGGCCAAGTTGTCACCCGTGGGCAGGGTGGCGGTACCAGTATTGTTCTGGCGAGTGCCCTGGTACTGCCGCAGGGTGAACACCTGGATGTCGGTGGGCGCACCGACGGTGCCCTGCTGCAGCCCCACTACCTGATCCAACTGCATGGTAAAACCATCGGGCATGCCATCGTTATTGTTGTCGGCGTCGGCCGCATACAGGAAGTTGCTGACGAAGTCGTCGGCATAGCCGGCACCGCCGAGATTGACCAACTGCTGATCGATATTGATGGCATCACCCCCGGCCGCCAGTCCCCAGCCGGTGGCGATGGCGGTATTGGCGGTGAACTGGGTACCGTCGGGCGTGGTCTGGTTGATGGTCTGCTGACCGATGATGCCTTGCGGGTTGGCCATTCCCCCGCCACCGAAGTTGACGGTCATCAGCACCACCGTCTCGTCGGCAAAGCTGGCGGGAGTCAGCGTCGGATCCACCGTGGCGTTCTGGTCGGTCACGATGGTGCGAATGTAGGCATCGTTGGCCCCGGCCTGCTGCATGCTGAGCTGCAGGAAGCCGTTACCCTCGGCGATCACCGAGCAGGCCCAGCCCGCCGGGCAGTTGTAAGTGATGGCGCCGTTGTTGGCCGTCCACTGATTGAACAGGCCGACCTCGGCAGGAACCTGGGCAAACGCGGTGCCGCCGTAAATCGCGGCGAACGCGCCCGCCAGGGCCGCTTTCTTGAAGATCCCCTTCCCCGTACGCATAGCCACCTCCTCATTCTTGGTTGACTTTCGGTTGAGCCATCCCGCCATCCTTTGGCGGGACCTTGGAACGAACTGCACGCTCTGTTCCAGAGCTTCACACCCCATCCTGGAGCGCTGCGCAGTCTTAGTTAGAACGTTAGCAATGCCCTTGCCCCAAGTCAAGTTTTACATCCGTTTTCCACTGACCGGAGCAACCAGCCCAACATCCTGTTTTCATTGTATTTTTTCAAAAACCCCCTCCTTCCCCTGAAACAAACATCAATAAAACAAACGATTTAGGTAACGAAGGTTTTTTTGCCGTTCGCCCACGTCCAGGCGACTCGCCGAGGCGTAATCCAAGGTCAGCCAGCGATAGCGTTCCAACGGCATGCCCAGCGCCTCGGCAAGGAACACCCGCAGCGGGCCCACATGACTCACCACCGCGATCCGCCCCCCGGGATGGGCCTCGATCAGCGCCGTCATCACCGGCCCCACGCGCTCGGCGAGCGCATAGGCCGTCTCCCCCCCTTCGGGGGCATAGCCGGCCTGATCGGCCTTCCAGGCGGCATAGCCGCGGGGGTCGTCGCGCTGGATCTCGGCGAAGGTCAATCCCTCCCAGACTCCGAAGCGACGCTCCACCAGCGCCGGCACCGCCTCCACCGAGCAACCGCTGACCCGGGCGAGGTATTCCGCCGTCTCCCAGGTACGCCCCACCGGACTGGCATAGATCTTCTCCAGCCGTTCGCCGGCCAGCCCCTCGGCCAGGGCCTTTGCCTGGCAACGCCCCGTAGCGTTGAGGGGCGGATCCTCGCGCTCGTCGCAATAGATGCGATCGAGTGGGAAGTCGGTCTCGCCGTGGCGGCAGAGATAGAGGGTGGTGCTGGCTTCCTTTTCTCTCATTCAATTTTGCTCCATGGCCCACGCCGAGGAGAGCGATTGTATCTCAGCGCGAGGGCTGTGGTTCTTGCCTTGGGATATCGGCCTTCACCCCCGCTGTTTTAGGGTTTTTTGACGGGATTCACATTTCCCCTTTGTGATTGATGCCAGCGTTCAGGGAGCAGGAAGCGATGCAGCCGTTGGGGCTCTGGTTCTAGCCCCAGTGTCTCGGCCAAGCCCAAGAATGGAGACCAATCACCCGCCACCAGGGTGTGCGGATGGATCTCTCGCGCCCAGGGAACGCTCGCTTTCAGTCGTCTCAGGCGTTCGAGATAGGCCTCGGCCCATTGGCGCCATCGATGACGATCGAGGCCGTGCCAGGCCATGAAATGGGTGCGCAGGCAAGAATCGATCACCGCTTCGATATCCCGGCGGACGATGACCCAGCGGGCCTGGGGGAAAGCAGCGGCCCATTGGGGCCATAGCAGGGTCAGCTTGGCGTCTTTGAACAACCAGGGACGACGGCCGTCATAGCCCTCGCGGCGCAACAGTTGGTGGACCGTCTCCCGCAGGTTGTCCACCGGGGGCAGGGTATCCAATTCGGGCAGGCGCCGCACGCCGAGGGGATCGCATTCCAAGACGCGCAGTATACTCTTGACCACCCCCTCGCGCAGGGCGATGTGTTCGAAGAAGCCCCGGGGATTGGGTGGGCCGCCGGGGACGGTCTTCCCCACCCAGGCACCACTCTCGGCCAACAGACCGGCGATCAGGGAGGTGCCGGAACGGGGCAGACCGGTCACCAGGATCGGACGGTCCCAGTAGTCGGTGGCATCAGCGGCATTCTCCATGGGCCGTCTCCAGCAGGGCTTGCAGCCATTGTTCGGGCGCGACGGCATTTCCTTGAAGTCCGCGGGTCAACAGTGGCCTCAGCGCCTCGGCACGCAGCGGCTGTCCGATCAGCCGTCGCGCCAGGGGCCGCAGCTCGGCATGGCCGGGGAAGGCGAGCCAGGCGATGCGCCCGCGGGCACAGAGCAGACGGATGTGCACCGCCCTCCCCTCGACGTGGAAACGACGTTCGGTGAGGTAGACGCCGGCGGCCACCTTGACTCCATGGGGCACCTGGGAACGACCGTCCAACATCAGCCAGTCGCGGTCGCTCAACTCGTCTTCGGCCTCGCACACCGCGCGCCGCTCTCTGTCATCGAGGCGCGACGGGGTGATTTCCACCGCCAGCCGTCGCATCACCTGTCGCAGGAACAATTGTTTGAGATGCGCCAAGGGGGGCGCCGCCCCCAGCTCCCGGCTCAGGGTGGTCATGTGGCATTGCATCGCCCGACGGAAGGCCGGGCGCAACCCGGGCGAGGGCAGCCGCGCCACCCGGCTCATGAGGGCAAAATCGAAGTCCAACAGGAAACTGCCCACCACCACCACCGCCTGGCCGATGTGCGCCGCGCCACTGCCGCCGATCTTGCGCCCCCGGATCTGAACGTCGTTGCCCCCGGCCAAGTGGGCCGACAGACCCAGTGCCCGGTAGCTGTCCACCACCGGGGCGAGGAAGCGGGGGTAGAGCTCGCGCACCGGTCCCGTCACCGCCCGCCGGGGGTAGATGAATTGGAAGAACAGTTGCCGTCGGTCGAGCAACACCGTGCCACCCCCCACCTGACGGCGGATCAAGGGCAGCCCATGGCGGCGGCAGGCCTCGAGGTCGATTTCCTGTTCCAGGCTTTGGTGCAACCCCAGGCAGACATAGGGCCGCCGAGGACGCAGCAACACCAGCAACGGGTCACCGTCAGGGGCCATCGCCTCGGCCAGGCCGTGATAGACGGCCTGCGAGCGCAAGGGAGAAACCAGTCCGAGATCGAGGAGGCGCAGACGCAAGGGTGTGGAGTCAGATCAGGCCGGGAATGAAACGGTGGCGCACCCGCGCCATGTACCAGCGGTATTCGGCATACTGGCGCAGATGGCGTTCTTCGGTCAAACAGCGGGCAATGTAGAGCCCGCTCCAGGCCACCATTCCCAACAGCCACATCGGTGACCAGAAGGCCCCATAGACCAGGGATTGCAGCCACCAGAAGCTCAGTTTGCAGGTGGTGGCCGGGTGACGCACCAGGGCATAGGGGCCACGCCATTGCAAGCGCTTGAAGGTCAGATTGGCTCCGGAGGGACCCAGGGACAGATCGCTGTAGATGAGCGCGGTCAACAGCATGACCTCCACACTTTTATAGATTAGGACCGCCTCCGGGGAGGAGAGCAGCAGGGTGTCGGGGGCCTGGGCAGCGACGTTGGGTCCGAAGGGGAAGAGCAAGGCGGTGACCTGATTGGCCGGGGCATAGCAGATCAGGCATACCAACCACCCGGAGAGAGTGGTGTCGATGGAGCGGCTGCGGTTTTCCATCCAACGGGATTCCAGTCCGTAGGCCGCCGAAGCGGCGATGGCGTCGGCGGCCCAAAGCAGGCTGGAGAACCAGAACAGCAGCGCCAACCCCTCTTGACTGCCCCAGGACGTTTCCAGGGCGATGGCCTGTTCCAGGTTGACCGCCACCTGCCCCACCATCACCGGAATGAAATAGGCGCGCAGCAACAGATTGAGCAGCACCTTGCGGTTTCCGGGCGCCCGCCAGGCCCGTAGCCGACTGACCCGCCCACGCCCCATGGTGACACGCAGCAGATGGATCAAGCGCACCGCCGGGTCGTGGAAATCCTCGACGCGTGAGGCACGCAGGCGCAGGGTGAGGAGAAAATAGGGCAGGCCGAAGGGCAGGTAGAGACGCCACAAGGCCTCGAGGAAGGCCTGGGTGTGGCTGAGACCCCGATAGTAGGGATGATGGGAGAAGAACAGCAGGGCGAGGCCCAACAGTGCGCCCCAGACCAGGTAGCGCGCCAGCGCCCGGGACAGCATCCGTGGCCAGGGGGTGGTCCGGTCCCGCTGGAAACGGGACAATCCACGGGCCTGACGCCAGGCGTTCATCAGCCCCCAGAGGGCGGCAAGTGCCAGCGGGGGGATCCAAAAGGCCTCTCCCGTCCCTCCATGAGCACGAAACCAGGCATAACTGCCCGCCACCACCGCCACGGCGGCGGCCACGTAGGCATGGGGGGAGATGTTGAGGCGGCGAGGATCCACGGGACCAGCTCGGGCAAAAACCAGGCCGGATCATCCCCATGGCCGCTTAACCGCCGATTAGCACCCTCCTCCCCATCGCCAGCTCACTCGGCGATGAGCCCCTCCCTTTCCCCCAGGGTATGGACGAAATACCATGAGCAAAAACCCAGCCCCCTCGAGGAGTCCCCATGACACGCCTCCACCCCGCCGCCATCCTCTTATTCCTCGCCGCCAGCACCGTTTCCCTGACCGCCGAGGCCGGTGGCGGCCCGGGGCTGTTCGGTCTGGGGTACGGCAACCAGGCCCGGGGCGGCACCTTGGACGGCTACACCTTTCCCAAGACCAACACCTTGGTCTTCGCCGGCTACCTCCTCCCCGCCGAGCGGGAAGGGTTGGGGATCACCGCGTCCTGGATGGTCAGCAACGTCGCCGCCAGGACCCTGGATCGGCCGGTGGTGATCTCTGATCTGCAGTACAACTATTCCATCTTCAACCTGGGGGCGGTGTACCGCCCCAGCCGGCGGATCTTTCTCAGCGCCGGCTTGGGCTATTCCTTCGAGAACGCCGAGCGCTCGATCAATGCCCAGAAGGACCTGGAATACACCACCTACGAGACCAAGCAGAAACACAACCAACTCAATCTGTTCGGCGGCATCGGCTGGATCACTGCGGCAGAGCGTTGCCCGGTGGGGCTGGCGCTGCAGTACGACTCGGCACCGCGGGCGGTCAATCTCCAGGTCCTGTTGGGCTGCGGCTTCGCCTAGGGCTTGCCGGCGCCGATGATCACCTCATGCTGCTCCAGCTTGCCGGGGGCGGTGAAGGCCTCGGCGGGGAGGGGGTTTTTGCCGGCGTGGGCACGTTTGAAGTCCTCGCTCTCCACCCAGGCGTGGAAGTGTTCCGCGCTCTCCCAGGTGGTGAGGACCACGTAGGGGGTATCCTCGCTCACCGGACGCAGGATCTGCAGGCGCACGAAACCGGGTTGTTTCTCCACCTCGCCGGCGCGGTTGCGAAAGCGGTTCTCGAATTCCTCGGCGAATTCCGAGGCGACGAAGATGCGATTGGCGACCACGAACATATCCGACCTCCTCGCTGGTTTTTTCCCGCCGAGTGTGACGCCCCCGCCGCGGGCGGTCAATCTCACAGGCCGTGCTGGCGGCAGTATTTCTCCAGCCGGGCCACGGAGACCTTTTCCACCGTGCCCAATTGCTGGGCGAACAGGGAGACGCGCAGCTCCTCGATGAGCCAGCGCAGCCGCTCGCGGGCAGGATCGGGGCCTTGGGCGGCCAATTCCTTTTCCTGCCAGCGGCGCCACAGGGCCTGGACCTCCCGCGCCTGGACCTGGTCGCGGCGGGGGTCACGGGGCAGCCGCTCCAGGCGCAACCGCGCCGCCTCCAGATACACCGGCAGCCGGGGCAGCCAGGCGGCGGGGGTGCGGCCGACGAAGCCGGGATAGACGAGGTGGTCGAGCTGGGTGCGAATATCCGTCAGCGAGGCCAGACAGTCGGGAGGGAAGCGGCCGCCGTCCAGGGCCTTGCGCAGGCGTTGATGGGCCTCTAAGGCCTCAGCGACCTGGGCGGTCAGCTTGCGGGCCTCGTCCACCAGCCCGGGACGGGCAGCCGCCAAACGCTGCTGGAAGGTCTCGGCGTCGCGGATGGTCCAGCCGTCCTCCCCGGCCAGGGTGAGGCGTTCCACCACTGCATCGAGCAGGTCGTGGGTCAGGGCCTCGCCGCCGCCCACCGGGCGGGCGAGCAGTTGCAGCCGGGCGTCTTTCTGCAGTTCCTTGGTCAGATAGCGGAGCTTGTCGCGGAGCTGGAGGGCGAACAGCCGCACCAGGCCACGGCGGTGATGCGCCCGGGCCTCGGGGAGACGGGCGATGAGGCGGATCGCCACCCGGCCGTCTTCATCGCACAGCGCGGGGTGAGCGCGCAGGCGGAGACCGGCACGCCGGCCCTCCCAGACCTCGGGCAGGGGGCCGAAGTCCCAGGCCTGCACCGCTTCGCGTTCGGGGCTGTCTGTCTCGGCGGTCAGCCGTTGCGTCAGGGCGGCCTCGGCGGCGGCCCCATGCCCCTGCTGCAAGGCACTCAGCTCGCGGCCGGCGGCCAGCTCCTTGCCCGACTCGTCCACCACCACGAAGCGCATGCGCAGGTGGTCGGGCAGCGCCGCCTCGGCACGCTGCCATTCCTCCTCGGGCACCTCGATCCCGGTCATCCGCCGCAGTCGTTCGCTGAAGTTGGGCATGAGGGCACCTTCACGGTAGCGCATGCCCTCCAGGGCGGCGCGGGCGAAGTCAGGGGCGGGGACGAAGTGGCGCCGCCAGGCCTTGGGCAGGGCGCGGATCAGGGCGGTGAGTTTTTCTTCGATCAAGCCGGGCACCAGCCATTGGAAGGGTTCGGGCTCCAGGGCGGGCAGCAGGGTCAGAGGGATGTGGACGCTGACACCGTCGGCCGGGTCGCCCGGTTCGAAGCGGTATCGCAGTGGTAGCCGCAGGCCGTCGAGTTCCAGATGATCGGGGAAGCGTTCGCCGCTGACCGTCTCGGCGCCGTGACGCATGAGGGCCTCGCGGGTGAGGAACAGGCAGCGAGGATCTTCGGCCTCGGCGCGTTTGCGCCAGCGTTCGAAGCGGGGGGCATCGTAGACGTCCTCGGGAATGCGCTGATCGTAGAACTGGAACAGGGTCTCTTCGTCCACCAGGATGTCGCGGCGGCGGGCCTTGGCTTCCAGGGCCTCCACTTCGGCCAGCAGCCGGCGGTTGTGGTGGAAGAATTCGGCCCGGGTGTGGTAGTGGCCGGCCACCAGGGCCTCGCGGATGAAGATCTCCCGGGCGGTGGTCGGGTCCTTGGGGCCGTAGTTGACCCGGCGCTTGGCCACCACCACCAACCCGAACAGGGTGAGCCGTTCGTAGGCGGCCACCCGGCCGGCCCGCGTCTGCCAGTGGGGCTCGAAGTAGTGACGCTGGATCAGATGGGCACCCAGTTCTTCGATCCATTCCGGGCGGATGGCGGCCACTTGGCTGGCGTAGAGGCGGGTGGTGTCGATGAGTTCGGCGGCCATGATCCAGCGCGGGCGCTTGTTCACCAGGCTGGAGGCGGGGTGGATGCGTAGCTTGCGGTTGCGCGGCCCCAGGTAGTCGCCGTCGTCCTGGTGTTGCGCCACATGCCCGAGCAGGCCGGCGAGCAGGGCTCGATGGATGCGGTCGGGCTCGGCGGGTTCGCGGTTTTCTTTCAGTCCCAGTTCGCCAGCGAGCTGTTTGAGCTGGCCGTGGACCTCGCGCCACTCGCGCAGGCGCACGAAGGAGAGGAACTCGGCCCGACAGCGCTTGCGCCATTGATTCTGGGACAGGTGGCGACGTTGTTCCTCGGCGTAGTCCCATAGGGACAGCCAGGCGAGGAAGTCGGAGCCGGGGCGGTGGAAACGGGCGTGGGCGGCATCGGCGGCATCGCGGGCCTCCATGGGGCGCTCGCGGGGATCCTGAATGGAGAGGGCGCTGGCGATGATCAGCACCTCGCGCAGGCAGTCTTCGTCACCGGCAGCGAGGATCATCCGTCCGATACGGGGATCCACGGGCAGCCGGGCCAGGCGTCGGCCCAGGGGGGTGAGTCGACGCTGGTCGTCCATCGCCCCCAGCTCGAACAGGCTGTGGTAGGCGTCCTTGACGGCGCGGGGGTCGGGGGGGTCGATGAAGGGGAAGTCGTCCACCTCCCCCAGGCGCAGCGCGGCCATGCGCAGGATCACCGCCGCCAGGTTGGTGCGCAGGATCTCGGGGTCGGTGTAGCGGGGGCGGGCCTGGTAGTCCTCTTCGGTGTAGAGGCGGATGCAGACGCCGGGGCCAAGGCGGCCGCAGCGGCCCTTGCGCTGGTCGGCGCTGGCCTGGGAGATGGGTTCGATGGGCAGCCGCTGGACCTTGGAGCGGGGACTGTAGCGGCTGATACGGGCGTAGCCGGAGTCCACCACGTAGCGGATGCCGGGGACGGTGAGCGAGGTCTCGGCGACGTTGGTGGCCAGAACGATGCGTCGTGTTCCGCCCTTGGGGTGGAAGATGCGGTCCTGCTCGGCCTGGGAGAGGCGAGCGTAGAGGGGCAGGATCTCGGTCCCCTTGGGGTGGTGCTTGCGCAGGGCCTCGGCGCAGGCACGGATCTCCCGTTCGCCGGGCAGGAACACCAGGATATCGCCGGGACCGTGCCGGTGGAGCTCGGCCACCGCTTCCACCACGCCTTGTTCCAGGTCGCGGTCGCGCTCGTCCAGGTCCTCTCCACGCAAGGGACGGTAACGGACCTCCACGGGGTAACTGCGCCCCGAGACGGTGATCACCGGGGCGTTACCGAAATGACGGGCGAAGCGCTCGGGATCGATGGTGGCCGAGGTGATGATGAGTTTGAGGTTCCGCCGACGGGCCATGAGGCGCTTGAGGTAGCCCAGGAGGAAGTCGATGTTGAGGCTGCGCTCGTGGGCCTCGTCGATGATCAGGGCGTCGTAGTGCTCCAGGAAGCGGTCGCCCTCGGTCTCGGCCAGCAGGATGCCGTCGGTCATCACCTTGATGAGGGTCTCCGGCCCGGTGCGGTCGGTGAAACGCACCTTGTGCCCCACCAGCCGCCCCTGGGGATCGCCCAGTTCCTCCTGGAGGCGGCGGGCCACCGAGCGGGCGGCGATGCGCCGGGGCTGGGTGTGGCCGATCATGCCACGGACACCCAGGCCGGCTTCGAGGCACAGCTTGGGGAGCTGGGTGGTCTTGCCGGAGCCGGTCTCGCCACAGACCACGATCACCGGGTGCTCGGCGAGAGCGGCGAGGATCTCGTCGCGGGCGGCGCTCACCGGCAGTTCTTCGGGATAATGGAGCTGTGGAACGCTGGCGGCGCGGGCCTGGGGAGTGCGCAGGGAACGCTGGATGTCCTCGGCCAGCGCGGCCAGGGCACGGGGATCGGGACGACGTCGCAGACGGGCCAGGCGCCGGCTCAGCCGATGGCGGTCGCGGATCATCACCTGATCGAGGACCGCCTCCAGGGCGGTCAACGACTCCCGAGGCACCGCGCTCATGAACCCGCGCCGTCCTCTTCGGCCTTCAGGGCCGCCTTGGCCGCCTGCCAGGCGGATTCCAGGGTCTCCAGGTCCTGGTGGGGAAGCGCTTTTCCTTCCCTGGCGAGGGCCTGTTCCATGTGGCGGAAACGGACCTCGAAACGGCGGTTGGTGCCGCGCAGGGCGGCCTCGGGATCGATGCCCAGATGGCGGGCCAGGTTGACGGTGGCGAACAACAGATCGCCGATCTCGGCCTCCAGCCGGGCGGGATCACGCGGGCGGCGATGCAGTTCCTCGGCCAGTTCGTCCACCTCTTCGCGGATCTTGTCCAGAACGGGCTCGGGGCGATCCCAGTCGAACCCGACGCGGGCAGCGCGCCTTTGCAGTTTGGCGGCCCGCAGCAGGGGAGGCAGCCCAGGGGCGACGCCGGCCAGGGCGCTGGGGTCGTCCTCGCCGCGGGCGGCGCGCTCCTCGGCCTTGATGGCCTCCCAGGTCTCGCCGTGGCGCTGGGGGTCGCTGCCGGCGAACACGTGGGGATGGCGGCGGACCAGCTTCTCCGCCAGCCGGCGGGCGATGTCGTCGAGGTCGAAACGGCCGGCCTCCTCGGCGATGCGGGCGTGGAAGATCACCTGCAGCAGCAGGTCGCCCAGCTCATCGGCCAGGGCGTCGAGATCACCCCGTTCGGCGGCCTCGGCGACTTCGTAGGCCTCTTCGACGGCGTAGGGAGCGAGGCTCCGGTGATCCTGGGCGCGGTCCCAGGGGCAGCCCCCATCGGGGTCGCGCAGCCGGGCCATGATGCCCTTGAGGTGTTCGATGGGGTCGTGGTCTTGGCTCATGGGGCGGGGATTATAACGCGGGGGCAAGTCACACCCGGCGCACGTCCAGCAGGGCCGGGAGGGCGGCCAAGCGGGCCAGAGCACGCTCCAGTTGGGCCCGGTCGGCCAGCTCCAAGGTGAGGCGCAGATGGGCCTCCCGGCTGCGGCGATCAGTGTGGGTATGGGCGGCCAGCACGTTGATGTCCTGAGCGGCGAGGATGGAGCTGAGGTCCCGCAGCAGACCGGGACGGTCCACCGCGCGGATGTCGATGTCGGCCTGGAAGTGGCCGGTCTCGTGGCCCCAACTCACCTCCACCAGCCGTTCGGGGTCCAGCCGGGCCAGGTTGGGACAATCGGCCCGATGCACCG
>JALSHN010000037.1 GCA_026982215.1 Gammaproteobacteria bacterium | reverse complement strand
AGCTGGCGCGCAATAGCACCCCCTACCAAGACCCTCTCAACCGTATCCGTTGGGAACTGCTCGACGACGATCCCCGCCCATGGTTACCGCCGGCGGCCGTCTCTCTCCATGGAGTGGCGGAATTCGAGGCGCTGGCGGAGGAGCAGCGCCATGCGCTGGCACGCTATGAATTCCTCCACATCATCGAGGGGGCGCTGTGGCTGGAGGCCTTGTTCATGGTGCGCATCAGCCGCGCCCTGTTGCGCCGGCGCGAGGACGAGGTCCACGCCCTCTATCACCTCCATGAGCTGCGCGAGGAGGCCGGGCACAGCCTGGTGTTCCTGGAGCTGCGCCAGCGGGCGGGTCCACTGGTGCCCCATAGCGCCTTCAATCGCTTCGATCTCCCCAATCTGTTCGCCCGGGCAACGCCGTTTTCTTCGGTGGCCTTCTGGACCGCCGTGTTGATGGGCGAGGAAATCCCGGATCGGCTGAACCGCTTCATCCGCAGCCGTCGTGAGGCGGTCAATCCGGCCATCTTCGATATCGTCACCATGCACCTCATCGACGAGGCACGCCACATCGCCCACGCCCGCAACACGGTGGAACGGGGCCTGGGGGCGCTCTCTCATTGGCGCAAGGCGCTCTACCGACCGTTGGTCAACCGCGCCTTCACCCAGTTCGTGCGCCGTTTTTTCTATCCTCCGGCGCAAGTCTACGAGCTGGCGGGACTGGCACCGGGGCGGACCTGGGCGCAACGCGCCTGGGACAATCCCGAGCGACGGGCCTTCGTCGATGGCTGCGTCGGTTCTTCCATGCGCACCTTGCGGGAGCTGGGGATCCCCCTGGCCTGGCGCTGAGGCGCCTCAAGGCCGAGCCGCACAGGTCGATACCCCTTCGGCCCGTTCAACCATCAGGAGAGAGCATGTCCCCAGCCGACGTCCGTGCTTTGCTGCTGGACCAGGCCCGCGTTCAGGTACGTTGGGCCGGTCGCGACGCCGAGGAAGCGGTGGCGTCGATGACGGCGCTGATGGAACGTCTGCTCACCCTGCTCACCGGCGAGGGGCCACTGGACGAACGCGACCGCCGCGAGGCCGCCGAGGCCGTGCTGGGGCTGCTGCCCCATCTTCAGTTCCAGGATCGCCAGCGTCAGCGCCTGGAACATGTGGAGCTGGCCCTGGCCCTGGCTCAGGAGCATGAGGCGGGTGAGGCCGAGCTCCGGCGCTTGGGCGAACGGCTGACCTTGCCGGAGGAACAACGGTCCTGGGAGCGGTTGCGCGCCGGCGAGTCGCTGCAGGCGATCCTCTCCGAGGAGCGGAAGGCGCCGCCGGCGGCCGACGGGGTGGAGCTGTTCTGATTTTTTCTGGCAGTGAGAGTCGATGAATAACCCGTCCCGGGGAACGGGACGGGTCTCGCCGCGCGCTGCTCTACAAGGAACCACCGTCGGCCATGCCCGGGGTGATGAGCTCCAGGGTCTCCAGGAAATCCATCAGGGCATCCTGGATCAGGGTCCGCACCATCGCTTCGTCCAGACCCAGTCGGTTCCAGGCCTCTGCGTCACAGTATTCGCGGAAGTTTTCTTCTTCCTGGGCATCCACCGCCAGGGAGACCACGTCGGCCACGTGGAGGATACAAGCCTCCAGGTATCCCTTGGAGGCCAAGGCGGGACGATGGTGATGGGCGATGGCATCCACCATCACAGCCGGGAAACGCCAGGATTCGGCCAGGGCAGCCCCCAGCTCGGCGTGATCGAAGCCCAGCAGTTCGCGTTCCACTTGGTTGGGATCTGCTCCCACGTCCCGTCGGGCCATGACCGCCTTGACCACCTCCGGGGCCTCCAGACACATCACCAATCGACCGATGTCATGGAGCAGGCCGGTAATGAACAGCCGCTCGGGATGGAGCACCCCCACCACCCCGGCCAGGCCCCGGGCCACCAGGGCGGCGAACACGCTGTGACGCCAGAAACTGGGGACGTTGATCTGATCGATGGGGAGGCGGGCGAAGCTCTCGAAGGCCACCCCAGCGAACACCAGATATTCCAGCTCCCGCAACCCCACCAGGGTAATGGCCCGGGTGACGGTATCCACCCGGCCGGGGAAACCATAGGCGGCGCTGTTCACCAGTTTGAGCAGCCGGGCGGTGAGATCCACATCCTGTTGGATGAGCCGCCCCAGCTCGCGCATCTCCACCTGAGGATCCTGCAGCCGTTCACGTACCAGCCAGTAGATCTCCGGCAGGGCCACCAGTTTGTCCACTCGCGCCACCATGTCCCGGGGCGAGGCGGGTTGCGCATGGGGTAGTGCCGTCATCATGACCTCGCATCCAACGAACCTGCCCTGGATAACGACAACCCCTCCCGGCCCCTTGAGCGGAAAACTGTGGTGGGGTTCCGGCTTCTCGGCTCAAGCGCTATCACCGGCGCGCGGTGGGGCCGCCACAATAACCCAGGGGAGCGGACGGATTTGCCCCCCAATGAATTCTTGTGGTAGATAGATCGTGCTAATCACAACCGGCGACGCGATCGCCGGGCAGCCTCAGGAGGGTAAGACCATGGAACAGACGCTCACCGTGATGGTGTATTCCATCCTCGGCATCGCTGTCGCGGCGATGGCCTATCTCACCTACAAGATCTACACCTCGGAAGACGGCTTCCGCTGAGCAGCGCCGTTTTTCCCATGGGGGCGGGTCACCTTCGGGTGGCCCGTTTTCGTTTGCCGCGCCGCAACCGGACGAGCACCGTCCAGGGCCTCGATGGCCAGGTTCACGGGACGAAACCAATCGTCGCAGAGAAACGCAAGGCGTGCCCGTCCGGTAGCATCGTGTGATCCGCATCCCCTTTCAGTCACGGCATCACCAACAACGGGCCGAGCGGCTCACCATCGAGACACAGGGTAAGCTCCAGGCGTCCGCCCTCGTCGATCACCAGTCGTTCCAGTTCCTCCTGTAGCCCCGATGCGGCCAGGCGCGAGGCCTCACCCGTCATATCCGGGAGCAGGCGGGGGCGGCGACGGGGTAGCGCTGGGCATAACCCTGGGAGACCAGCACCAAGACCTGAACGCTCACCGCAGTGAGACGGATCCCCCGGCCTGGGAGACACCGATCGGGACGAGGAGCAGAAAGAGGAGGCAGACTCTGAGAAAATTGGGGGACATCTTCGCTGGGGCGGAATACGCCTCCCGGTACGGAACCAGGCATTCTCACCCCCCTCGCTGAAGACGGGATTAAACGGATCGGTCCAGGCGATTCAACAAGAGGGCCGCGGCCTCCTCCGCCCCAGTGGCCTGGGGCGGTGGGGGGACAGGCAGGCCTTCCAAGACTTGGAGATGGACCTCCAGACGACCGGCGTAGAAGTCCTCCCGGGAGATCTCGCGGGCCCGGGCATGACGATGGAGCCAAGCGGTCAGCCCAGGCTCCTCGGGCCAATCCCCCCGAGCCACGTAGAGCACCGGCACCCCAAGACAGGTGGCCTCCACAAAACTGCCGTAACCGGGCTTGGTGATCAGCACATCGACACTGGCCAGCAGATCGGAAAATGACCAACCCAGGTCCTCGATGGCGGTGATGCCCGGATGCCGGGGGCGCCAAGCCCGGGGCACCAACAGATGATACCCCTGGGGAACGGGCCAGCGATTCACATCCACCGCGGTGGGGATACCCCCGGGGGCCACCAACACCAGGCGTGCCTCTGTCCCCAATTGCCGCGCCAATTGTTCCCGCCGGCGTCGCCCCAGGGTAGCGATGGGCCCCACCTCGCCGGTGTTGCCCAGATCAGCCATGGGCATCGCCGGTCGGGGGCGAATGAACACCGCCGCTGAGGCATAGGCCTCACGCATTTGATGCTCCACCTCTCGGGCACCGGGGAGGTGGCCACAGTAGGCCTGGTAGATGTCGGCCCAATTGAGGGAACACAGGGCGGCGGCGGGCAGGCCCAAGCGGGCAGCGGCGGCGAGGGGGAGATAGGGGACGTCGGCCAGCAGCCAATCGGGGCGCAACGCCCCCAGCAATTCGGCGAAGGCCGTCACCCGCTCCTCCCACTGCCGATGGAGGCGCCGATAGGCCGAGTGGGTGGCGGCCACATCCACATCGATGGCGGAGCGCATGATCATGCCGAAATCGGCCGCCCGTTCCACCACAGCCACCTCCCCGCCCAAGCGCTGGTGGATCAGTTCGGCAGGCAGACGACTCATCAAGGTCACCCGCAAGCCGGGTACTCTTTGGCGCAAGGCCTGGATCACCGGAGCGGTCTGGGCAAAGTGACCAAAGCCGTGGGGCGAGACCACGGCGAGCAGATGGGGTGGGCGGCTCACGAGTCGTCGTCGAGGCCGGCCCGGTGGAGGCCATCCAACAACTCGGCGGCCCGGTTCTCCAGGGGTTGCAACAGGCTGGTCAGCCGAGACTCGTAGGCAGCCAGGGTCTGAAGGACGGCCTCACGATCCTCTCCCCCGTCCACTGTCTGGGCCGCCCGCTGCACCTGTGCCAGCGTATCGCGCAGCTTGATGGCCCCGCCGAGGACGCTCTTCAACTGCTCTCGGGGATGGGGGATCCACGTCCGGGAGTGTCCCATGGCCGCCAGGGCCTCACCATGTTCCAACCAACGCTTACGCAATCGGGTGAGTGCGCCCAAGCGGGAAGAGGCCAGATCGGCCCATAGGAACTGTTCCATCAGCGCCGTCCACTCCCCTCGCAGCGACCCCACCGCCTCGGGGATCCCGGCCAACAGGCGCTCTACGGCCTCGCCATCCAGACTCATGCCATGCCCTCCGCTGCCAACGCCCGGGCCGCCTGCAGGCGCTCCGGCGTCCCCACATCCAGCCAGCGGCCATGGAAATGTTCTCCGCTCACCTCGTCCATGGCCATCGCCCGACGCAGCAGGGGGGCCAAGGGAAACTTGCCGGGACGACAGCCTCGAAACAGGGCGGGGTGGTAGAGCCCGATACCGGCGAAGGTGAGGCGCTTCCCCCGACCGCGGTCGTTCACGCAACCGCAACGATCCAGGAAGAAATCCCCCTCCGGGTGGTGCGGGGGGTTGTCCACCAACACCAGATGGGCCAGGCACTGCATGGGGGCGCGTAGGGTGGCGAAGGGAAAATCGGTATAGATATCGGCGTTGACCACCAGGAAGGGGTCGTCTCCCAGCAGGGGGAGGGCCTGGAAGATGCCTCCACCGGTCTCCAAACCACTCTCCCCCTCCGGCGAATAGAGAATCTCCACGCCGTAGGCACTGCCATCTCCCAGTCGCTCACGGATCTGTTCCCCCAGGTGGGCGAGGTTGATCACCACCTGCTGGAAGCCGGCCGCCGCCAAGGCCTGGAGATGATGCTCGATGAGTGCCCGCCCCCCCACCTCCACCAAGGGTTTGGGGAGGCGGTCGGTGAGCGGACGCAGGCGTTCGCCCCGCCCAGCGGCGAGGATCATCGCCCGCATGTGACCTCGCAGCTACTCTCCAACCGGGGGACCACCTCCTGCTGCAACCAAGCGGCGAAGGCGCGGATCTCCGGCGCGGGGTCCTGCGCCCCCACCCGCTGGAGGTAACGCAGGGTACGGGGGATGTCGTTCAGATAACCCGGCTTGCCGTCCCGATGGTTGAGACGGGCGAAGATGCCGATGGCTTTCAAATGCCGTTGCATGCCCATGCGATCGAACCAACGCCGGAAGGTGATCTCGTCCACCTCCGCTGGCACCACCCCCTTGTCCCGCAGACGGCGGTGGTAGCGCCGCACCCATCCCTGGATCCGATCCTCCGGCCAGGCGATGTAACAGTCGCGCAACAAAGACACCAGATCATAACTCACCGGCCCCAGCACCGCGTCCTGGAAATCGAGGACCCCCGGATTGTGATCTTCGGTGTACATGAGATTGCGCGAATGGTAGTCCCGATGCACCCACACCACGGGCTGTTCCAGGGCGGCGCCCACCAGGATCTCGGCCACCCGCGGCCACTCGTCCGGCGGGGCCATCTCCAGGTGGCGCCCGAGGAACCAATCGGTGAACAGGGCCAGCTCGTCCTCCAGC
>JALSHN010000036.1 GCA_026982215.1 Gammaproteobacteria bacterium | reverse complement strand
CCCCCCGTAACCGAAGAGACCGCCACCGCACCGACCCCGCCCACCGAGACCGGCGCGGGCACCCCGCTGCCGCCGATCCTCGCCACCCTGCGCGGCCCCGACTGGCTGCTGCAACGCGACCCGGCGCATTACACCCTGCAACTCATCAGCACCCCCGACCCCCGCGCCCTACTCGACTTCGCCCACCGCCACCGCCTGGAAAAACAAGCCGCCTACTACCGCTTCCAACGCCAAGGTAGCCCCTGGTACGCCCTGGTCCTCGGCGAACACCCCGACCGCAGCACCGCCGAACGGGCCCGGGCCGCCCTCCCCCCCGAACTGCGCCGCCAAGCCCCCTGGATCCGCCCGCTGCGTGACATCCACCGCCGCATCCGCCGCGACCGCGACCGATGACCCCGCGGCAAATCCCCACAACCCTGCCGATTGCACCGCGCCCGGCCAGGGCCGTATAATTTTCGGCCATTTGCCCGCCGGCCCCGCGCCGGCGCGTTCATTCCAAAAACCAAGGCGGCCCCCGCCCGCGCGCCAACCACGAGAATCCGATATGCGAGAACCACACGGCCTCTATCGCCCCACCTTCGAAAAAGACAGCTGCGGATTCGGGCTCATCGCCCAAATGGACGACCAGCCCAGCCACTGGCTGGTGCAGACCGCCATCGATGCCCTGGCCCGCCTCACCCATCGCGGGGCAGTGGCCGCCGACGGCAAGACCGGCGACGGCTGCGGACTGCTGTTCAAAAAACCGGATGCCTTCCTCCGGGAAGCCGCCGAGGCCGCCGGCATCGCCCTTCCCGAGCGCTACGCCGTCGGCCAGATCTTCCTCCATCCTGAGGCATCCCGTGCCGAGCGTGCCCGCCACACCCTTGGCGAGGCCCTGAAATACGCCGGCCTCCAACCGCTGGGCTGGCGTGTAGTCCCCACCGACCCCTCCGCCCTGGGGGAACAGGCCCTGAAAACCCGCCCCCGCATCGAACAGATCTTCGTCGCCGCCCCGGCCGAGATCGAAGACGACGCCGCCTTCGACCGCAAGCTCTATCTTGCCCGCCGCCGTGCCGAAAAGGCCCTGGCCGACGACGAGGTGTTCTACGTCTCCTCCCTCTCCAGCCGGGTCATCTCCTACAAGGGCCTGGTGATGCCGGAATACCTCCCAGTGTTCTACCCCGACCTCAACAGCGAGACCCTCGCCTCCTCGCTGGCGGTATTCCACCAACGCTTCTCCACCAACACCCTGCCCCAATGGCGCCTGGCCCAGCCCTTCCGCTACCTGGCCCACAACGGCGAGATCAACACCATCGAAGGCAACCGCAACTGGTCGCTGGCCCGCGGCCCCAAGTTCGAGACTCCCCTGCTGCCCATGGACGAGGTGCGCCCCCTGGTCTCCATGAGCGGTTCCGACTCCAACAGCCTGGACAACATGCTCGAGGCCCTGCTCGCCGGCGGCATGGACATCTTCCGTGCCATGCGCCTGCTCATCCCCCCCGCCTGGCAGAACCTGGAACACCTCGATCCCGACCTGCGGGCCTTCTACGAATACCACTCCATGCACATGGAGCCCTGGGACGGCCCCGCCGGCATCGTCCTCACCGACGGCCGCTACGCCGCCTGCACCCTGGACAGAAACGGCCTGCGCCCGGCGCGCTGGGTGATGACCCGCGACCGCCACATCACCCTGGCCTCCGAGATCGGCGTCTACGACTACGCCCCCGAAGACGTGATCGCCAAGGGCCGGCTCAAACCCGGAGAGATGATCGCCGCCGACACCCAGACCGGCGAACTGCTGCTGCCGGCCGACATCGACGAGATGCTCAAAAAGCGCCGGCCCTACAAACAATGGCTGGCCGAACGGGCCAAACGCCTGGAGGCCCGGCTCGACGACGTGGGCACCCGGGCCAACTTCGACGAGGCCACCCTCCAGACCTACCAAAAACTCTTCCAGGTCAGCTTCGAAGAGCGTGACCAAGTCCTGGCGGTGCTGGCCGGCTCGGCCCAAGAGGCCGTGGGCTCCATGGGGGACGACACCCCCCTGGCCGTGCTCTCCCGCCGCGAACGCTCCCTCTACGACTACTTCCGTCAGAAATTCGCCCAGGTCACCAACCCCCCCATCGACCCCATCCGGGAACAGATCGTCATGTCCCTGGAGACCTGCTTCGGCCGGGAAAAGAACCTCTTCGAGGAGACCCCCGAACACGCCGAACGGCTGGTGGTGGACTCACCCATCCTCTCCCAGGGCAAGTTCGACCGCCTGCTGGCCATCGACGACCCCCGCTACGCCCACAGCGTCATCGACCTCGCCTACCCCAAAGGCACCCGGCTGGAGGACGCCATTCATCGCATCTGCGACGAGGCCGAGGCCGCGGTGCGTGCCGGCAAGACCGTGCTCATCCTCTCCGACCGCCACATCGCCCCCGACCTGCGCCCGGTGCATGCCCTGCTGGCCACCGGCGCGGTGCACCACCGGCTGGTGAAGGCCGGGCTGCGTTGCGACGCCAACATCGTCGTGGAGACCGCCACCGCCCGCGATCCCCACCAATTCGCCTGCCTGATCGGCTTCGGCGCCACCGCCATCTATCCCTACCTGGCCTACGAATGCCTGGCCGACATGGCGCGGCGCGGCGAGATCCCCGACGGCGTCAAGCCCCGGCTGGCCGAGCGCTACCGCATGGGCATCAACAAAGGCCTCTACAAAATCATCTCCAAGATGGGCATCTCCACCATCGCCAGCTACCGCGGGGCGCAACTGTTCGAGATCGTCGGCCTGCATCAAGAGGTGGTGGACCTGTGCTTCACCGGCGCGGTGAGCCGGGTGCAAGGCACCGGCTTCGCCGAGCTGGAAGACGACATCGAACGCCTGGCCCGGCGGGCCTTCAACCCCCGCAAACCCATCGAGCAGGGCGGGCTGTACAAATACGTCCACGGCGGCGAAGACCACGCCTACAACCCCGACGTGGTGATGGCGCTGCAACGGGCGGTGGTCAGCGGCCGCTACCAGGACTACCAGGCCTACGCCCGGCTGGTGAACGAACGCCGGCCGATGACCTTCCGCGACCTACTCAAACTGCGCGAGGCCCCCCAGCCGGTCCCCCTGGAAGAAGTGGAGCCGGTCGAAGAGATCGTCAAACGCTTCGACTCCGCCGCCATGAGCCTGGGCGCCCTCTCCCCCGAGGCCCACGAGACCCTGGCCGAGGCCATGAACCGCCTGGGCGGGCGCTCCAACTCCGGCGAAGGCGGCGAAGACCCCAAGCGCTACGGCACCGTCAAACGCTCCAAGATCAAACAAGTGGCCTCCGGGCGCTTCGGCGTCACCCCCCACTACCTCAGCAGCGCCGAGGTGCTGCAGATCAAGATCGCCCAGGGCGCCAAGCCCGGCGAGGGCGGCCAGCTCCCCGGCCACAAGGTCAACGAGCTCATTGCCGAACTGCGCTACTGCAAGCCCGGCGTGGCGCTGATCTCCCCGCCGCCACACCACGACATCTACTCCATCGAAGACCTGGCCCAGCTCATCTTCGACCTCAAACAGGTCAACCCCGAGGCCCTGGTCTCGGTGAAACTGGTGGCCGAGGCCGGGGTGGGCACCATCGCCGCCGGGGTGGCCAAGGCCTACGCCGACCTCATCACCATCGCCGGCCACGACGGCGGCACCGGCGCCAGCCCGCTCACCTCGGTGAAATACGCCGGTGGCCCCTGGGAGCTGGGGCTGTCCGAGACCCAACAAGTCCTGCGCGACAACGACCTGCGCGACAAGGTCCGGCTGCAGACCGACGGCGGCCTGAAGACCGGCCTCGACGTCATCAAGGCCGCGCTGTTGGGTGCCGAGAGCTTCGGTTTCGGCACCGCCCCCATGATCGCCATGGGCTGCAAATACCTGCGCATCTGCCACCTCAACAACTGCGCCACCGGGGTGGCCACCCAGGACAACGTCCTGCGTCTCAAGCACTTCGTCGGCAAGGTGGACATGGTGATGAACTACTTCCGCTTCGTCGCCGAAGAAGTGCGCCACTGGCTGGCCCGTCTGGGCTACCGCCGCCTGGACGAGGTCATCGGCCGCACCGAGCTGCTCGAACCGCTGCCCGGGGAGACCCCCAAGCAGCGCCGCCTCGACCTCAGCCCCATCCTCGCCCAGCGCGACCCCGACAAACCGCGCCACTGCCTCATCGACCGCAACCGCCCCTTCGACCGCGGCGAGCTGGCCGAACAGATGGTGCGCGACTGCCTGCCCGCCATCGAAGCCAAGCGCGGCGGCGAGTTCCATTACCGGGTTCAGAACACCCACCGCTCCATCGGCGCGCGCCTCTCCGGCGAGATCGCCAAGCGCTACGGCAACCTGGGCATGGAAGACGCCCCCATCGTCCTGCGCCTCACCGGCACCGCCGGCCAGAGCTTCGGAGTATGGAACGCCGGCGGCCTGCACCTCCACCTGGAAGGCGACGCCAACGACTACGTGGGCAAAGGCATGGCCGGCGGGCGCATCGTCATCCGCCCCCCCAAGGAGAGCCGGTTCGCCGCCCACGAGACCACCATCATCGGCAATACCTGCCTCTACGGCGCCACCGGCGGGCTGCTCTACGCCGCCGGGCTGGCCGGGGAGCGCTTCGCGGTGCGCAACTCCGGCGCCCTGGCCATCGTCGAAGGCGTGGGCGACCACGGCTGCGAATACATGACCGGCGGCGTGGTCGTCTGCCTTGGCCCCACCGGGGTCAACTTCGGCGCCGGGATGACCGGCGGCTTCGCCTTCGTTCTCGACGAAGACAACACCTTCGTCGATCGCTACAACCACGAACTCATCGACATCCACCGCATCCAGCCGGAACACATGGAGGCCTACCGCAACTACCTCCGTGACCTGCTGCGCGACTACCACCACGCCACCGCCAGCCCGCGTGCCGCCCAGATCCTCGAGGCCTTCGACGACTACGTCGGCCGCTTCTGGCTGGTCAAACCCAAGGCGCTGGAACTGGAATCGCTGCTGGACAACCTGGTCAACAACGCCGCCTGAGGCCCCAACCTAGGAATCCGACATGGGCAAGAACGTCTTTCAATTCCTCCAGGTGCCGCGCATCGACCCACCCAAAAAGCCGGCCGAGGAACGGATCCGCGAATTCCGCGAGATCTACGCCCCCTTCGAGACCGAAGACGCCGCCGCCCAGGCCGATCGCTGTCTGGCCTGCGGCAACCCCTACTGCGAGTGGCGCTGCCCGGTCCACAACTACATCCCCAACTGGCTCAAACTGGCCGCCGAGGGCAACATCCTCGAGGCGGTGGAACTCTCCCACCGCACCAATCCCCTGCCCGAGATCTGCGGCCGGGTCTGCCCGCAAGACCGGCTGTGCGAAGGCGCCTGCACCCTCAACGACGGCTTCGGCGCGGTCACCATCGGCGCGGTGGAACGCCACATCACCGACACCGCCATCGCCCAGGGCTGGCGCCCCGACCTCTCCGCGGTGAAAGCGACCGGCCGCCGGGTGGCCATCGTCGGTGCCGGCCCCGCCGGGCTGGCCTGTGCCGACGTCCTCGCCCGTCACGGCGTCCAGGCGGTGGTCTTCGACAAGAACCCCGAGATCGGCGGCCTGCTCACCTTCGGCATCCCCGAATTCAAGCTGGAAAAGAGCGTGGTGCGCCGCCGCCGCGAGGTCCTGGAAGGCATGGGGGTGGAATTCGTCCTCGAGACCGAGATCGGCCGCGACCGCAGCTTCCAATCACTGCTCGACGAATTCGACGCCGTCTTCCTCGGCATGGGCACTTACACCTACATGAAGGGCGGCTTCCCCGGCGAAGACCTCCCCGGCGTCTACGAGGCCCTGCCCTACCTCATCTCCAACGTCAAACGCTGCCTGGGGCTGCTCGGCCCCGACGAGCCCTTCATCGACATGAAGGGCCAGCGGGTGGTGGTCCTCGGCGGCGGCGACACCGCCATGGACTGCAACCGCACCGCCATCCGCCAAGGCGCCGCCTCGGTCACCTGCGCCTACCGCCGAGACGAGGCCAACATGCCCGGCTCCAAGCGCGAGGTGGCCAACGCCAAGGAAGAAGGGGTCAAGTTCCTATGGAACCGCCAGCCGGTGGAGATCATCGGCAGCGAACAGGTCGAGGGCGTGCGCGTGGTCACCACCCGCCTGGGCGAGCCCGACGAGCGTGGACGGCGGCGCCCCGAGCCCATCCCCGGCTCCGAGGAGATCATCCCCGCCGACCGGGTGATCATCGCCTTCGGCTTCCAGCCCAGCCCCGCCCCCTGGTTCGCCGACTTCGCCATCGCCACCGACGAACGCGGCCGGGTGATCACCGCCGGCGAACACCCCTACCAGACCAGCAACCCCAAGGTCTTCGCCGGCGGCGACATGGTGCGCGGCTCCGACCTGGTGGTCACCGCGGTCTACGAAGGCCGCGAGGCCGCCCACGGCATCCTCGACTACCTGGAGATCTGATGAACCCCCTGAAAAACGACCGCTTCCTGCGCGCCCTGCTCAAGGAGCCCGTGGACCTCACCCCGGTGTGGATGATGCGCCAGGCCGGGCGTTATCTGCCCGAATACCGCGCCACCCGCGCCCGTGCCGGCAGCTTCATGGAGCTGTGCCGCAGCCCCGAGCTGGCCTGCGAGGTCACCCTGCAACCGCTGGAGCGCTTCCCCCTGGATGCCGCCATCCTGTTCTCCGACATCCTCACCGTCCCCGACGCCATGGGCCTGGGACTCTACTTCGCCCAGGGCGAGGGCCCCCGCTTCGAGCGCCCGGTGCAAAGCGAAGCGGACATCGACCGCCTGCCCATCCCCGACCCCGAAAGCGAGCTGGGTTATGTCATGGACGCGGTGCGCCTCATCCGCCGCGAACTCCAAGGGCGCGTCCCCCTCATCGGCTTCTCCGGCAGTCCCTGGACCCTGGCCACCTACATGGTGGAAGGCGGATCCAGCAAGGAATACGCCCGCGTCAAGGGCATGCTCTACGACCGCCCGGATCTGATGCACCGCCTGCTGGACAAGACCGCCCAGGCGGTCACCGCCTACCTCAACGCCCAGATCGCCGCCGGTGCCCAGGCGGTGCAGATCTTCGACACCTGGGGTGGCATCCTCACCCCCCGCGATTACCGCGAATTCTCCCTGCGCTACATGGCCCGCATCATCGAAGGGCTCACCCGCGAGGCCGAGGGTCGCCGCGTCCCGGTGATCCTGTTCACCAAGGGTGGCGGCGCCTGGCTGGAGGACATGGCCGAGACCGGCGCCGATGCCCTGGGGCTGGACTGGACCATCGACATCGGCGAGGCCCGCCGCCGGGTGGGCGACAAAGTCGCCCTGCAAGGCAACATGGATCCCTGCGTCCTCTATGCCTCTCCCGAGCGCATCCAGCGGGAGGTCGCCGACATCCTCGCCGCCTACGGCCGTGGCTCCGGCCACGTCTTCAACCTCGGCCACGGCATCCACCCCGGAGTCGATCCCGAACACGCCGCCGCCTTCATCGACGCCGTCCACCAACTGAGCCGACCCTACCACCGCGACTGACACCCCGGCCAGCAAAAGGCCAAGGAAAACGCTCGGCCTTTAACATGTATTTACAATACAACAATGAGGGCGTAGGATAAGGCCACGATCAATAGCCACATAAAAGGAGCTCATTCCATGTTCTCAGCCCTGATCCGACTCCTGACCGGCAAACCCACCAACGACAACCGCAGCCTGTACGAGAAACTGGGCGGCGAAGCCGCGGTGGACGCCGCGGTGGACATCTTCTACCGCAAGGTCCTGGCCGATCCCCGAGTCAACGAATTCTTCCAGGGCGTGGACATGGAAAAACAGGCCGCCAAACAAAAGGCCTTCCTCACCATGGCCTTCGGCGGACCCAACAACTACACCGGCCGCGACATGCGCCTGGGCCACGCCCACCTGGTGGAAAAAGGCCTCAACGACACCCACGTGGACGTCATCATCGAACTCTTGGGCGAGACCCTCAAGGAATTGAACGTCCCTGACGACCTCATCGCCCAGGTCGCCGACATCGCCAACTCCGTGCGCGCCGACGTGCTCGCCGGATACACTGAAGAGGAGAAGCAAACCATGACGACTGAAGACAAGAGCCTGTACGAAAAACTGGGTGGTGAAGCCGCGGTCAACGCCGCCGTGGACATCTTCTACCGCAAGGTCCTGGCCGACCCCCGGGTCAACTATTTCTTCGAAGGTGTGGACATGGAAAAACAGGCCGCCAAGCAAAAGGCCTTCCTCACCATGGCCTTCGGCGGACCCAACAACTACACCGGCAAGGACATGTGCGAAGGTCACCGCCACCTGTTGGAGAAGGGCCTCAACGACACCCACGTGGACGTCATCATCGAACTCTTGGGTGCGACCCTCAAAGAACTGGGCGTGGCCGACGACCTCATCCAGCAAGTGGCCGCCATCGCCGAATCCGTGCGCGACGACGTGCTCTGCCGCCGCCAGGCCAGCTGACCCCCCGTCGTCGGCAACCGGAAACGAGGCATCCCGCCCCGGCGGGGTGCTTTTTTCTGCGTTCCACTTCACAAAACATCCAGCAATACGGGAATGTGAGGCCCTCAAAATCCGTCATCACTAGCCAAGAAAATCGCTCACTTGCCATTCTTCTTACCGCCAAGCGATACTTTTCGGAATGACCCACCGCACCCTCGACCTCATCCGCCACGGCCAACCCCAAGGCGGCTCCCGCTACCGCGGCCACGGGGTGGATGACCCCCTCTCCCCCCGAGGCTGGGAGCAGATGCGCACCGCCGTCGGCACCCAGTGTCATTGGGACGTCATCGTCAGCTCACCGCTGCGCCGCTGCCGGGAATTCGCCCGTGAAGTGAGCGAGCGCCATGATCTGGCGCTGCACATCGACGAGGACCTCAAAGAAGTGGGCTTCGGCGCCTGGGAGGGCAAGACCCGGGTCGAGATCCAGGCCGAGGACCCCGAGGGCTACCGCGCCTTCTATCGTGACCCCATCCATGCTCGCCCCCCCGGCGCCGAGCCTTTGGAGACCTTCCTGGAACGCACCCGACACGCCTGGCAGCGATTACTGGACCATCCTGCCCCCCGCCTGCTGGTGGTGGCCCATGCCGGAGTGATCCGTGCCCTGCTGACCCACGCCCTGGAGGCCCCCCCGCAGGCCCTCTACCGGCTGCAAGTGGACAACGCCCACCTCAGCCGCATCCAGCTCCACGGAAAACGCCCCACCCTGGTATTCCACAACCGCCCCCGGCTGGACTGACCACCCTTGCCCCAGCCCCTGCCTATCCGGTAGGATGCCCGCCACTTGCGCGCCGATGGCCGCCTTTTCCCGCCCAATCGAGCCAACCATGCATCCACTCATCCACGCCGTCGATCGTCTCAGCGAATGGAGCGGCCGCCTCATCGCCTGGGCCACCCTGGGCATGGTAGTGATCACCTTCACGGTGGTGGTGTTGCGCTACGGCTTCGACCTCGGCTGGATCGCCCTCCAGGAATCGGCGCTCTACCTCCACGCCCTGGTGTTCATGGTCGGCGCCGCCTACACCCTGCGGCGCAACGGCCACGTGCGGGTGGACATCTTCTACCAACGCCTTTCCCCCCGCGGCCAGGCCTGGGTGGACCTGCTCGGCCATCTATTGTTCACCCTGCCGCTGTGTGCCTTCATCGGCTGGTCCGCCGGGGACTACGTAATGGAATCCTGGGCCCTGCGTGAGGGTTCCCGCGAGGCCGGCGGCCTGCCCTGGGTCTATCTCCTCAAGACACTGCTGCTGATCATGCCCACCCTGCTGGCCCTCCAGGCGGTGGCAGAGATCCTGCGTCGCGTGCTGTTCCTCCGCGGCCGGACCCCGGAACCGACGCCCGAAGAATTGGGTGAACTCTGATGGAATTCGCCTATGAGGCCATGGACTTCAGCTACCAGGCCCCGGCCTACGGGCCGCTGGACTTCATGGCCCTCTACCTGTTCCTCGCCGTGTGCCTGTTCCTCATGGCCGGCTTTCCCGTGGCCCTCACCCTGGGCGGCACCGCACTGCTGTTCGCCGGTGTGGGCCACTGGCTGGGCGTGTTCGACGACGCCTTCCTCGGTGCCCTCCCCAACCGCCTCTACGGCATCATGACCAACCAGACCCTGATGGCGGTACCATTGTTCGTCTTCATGGGGGTGATGCTGGAACGCTCACGGGTGGCCGAGGAACTGCTGGACACCCTCTCGTCCCTGTTCGGCGGCCTGCGCGGCGGGCTGGGGCTGTCGGTGGTCCTGGTGGGGATGTTACTGGCGGCCAGCACCGGCATCGTCGGCGCCACCGTGGTCACCATGGGCCTCTTGGCCCTGCCCACCATGCTCAAGCGCGGCTACGATCCCGCCCTTTCCAGTGGCGCCATCTGCGCCTCGGGCACCCTGGGACAGATCATCCCCCCGTCCATCGTCCTGGTGTTGCTGGGCGACGTGCTCTCCTCGGCCTACCAGCAGGCCCAGCTCGACCAGGGCATCTTCTCCCCGGACACCGTCTCGGTGGGCGATTTGTTCGTCGGCGCCCTGATCCCCGGGCTGCTGCTGGTGGGGCTCTACCTGGCCTACGTCCTCGCCACCGCTTGGCTGCGCCCAGGGACCATGCCGCCACTGCCCCCCGAGCTGCGCCCCGCCCCCCGCGCACTGCTGGGGCGGGTGAGCCGGGCGCTACTGCCCCCCCTGGGGCTGATTCTCGCCGTGCTCGGCTCCATCATGGCCGGGGCCGCCACCCCCACCGAGGCCGCTGCGGTAGGGGCGGTGGGGGCGATGCTGCTGGCCGCGGCCCGCAAACGTCTCGACCTCGCCACCCTGAACGCGGTGATGCGCTCCACCGTGGAGGTCACCAGCATGGTGTTCCTCATCCTCATCGGCGCGGCGCTGTTCTCGCTGGTGTTCCGTGGCTTCGGCGGCGACGAGCTGGTGCACGACTTCCTGTCCGACCTCCCCGGCGGCACCGCCGGCGCCCTGATCCTGGTGATGCTGCTGATGTTCCTGCTGGGCTTCGTGCTCGACTTCATCGAGATCACCTTCGTGGTGGTACCCATCGTCGGCCCGGTGCTGCTGGCCATGGGCGTTGACCCGGTGTGGTTGGGGGTGATGATCGCCCTCAACCTGCAAACCTCCTTCCTCACCCCACCCTTCGGTTTCGCCCTCTTCTACCTGCGCGGGGTGGCCCCCGCCGAGGTGAAGACCGGGCACATCTACCGCGGGGTGCTGCCCTTCATCCTCATCCAGCTCATCGCCCTGGGACTAGTGGCCGCCTGGCCGCAGCTGGCCACCTGGCTGCCCGAGGTGGTGTTCCCCGACTAACCGCGTGCCTGGAGATAGGCCGCCTCGGAAAGCGCCGTCCACCGCGTCGCCCTGCCGCGGAAGCCCCGGTAGGAGTCGAACACCCGCCGGGCGAAGGCATCACGCTCGGCCAGCTCCGCCACCACGGTCTCGGAAAGGCGCTCCAAGCGTTCGAGTACCCCGTCCGGCAGGCGACGCAGCTGCACCCGGTGTTCGTTCACCAGACTCTCCAGCGCCTCGCCGTTACGGGTGGCATACTCCGCCAGCATGTCCTCGTTCACCGCCTGGCAGGCAATGGCGACGATGGCCTTGAGATCGGGGGTGAGGGCGTCGAAGGCCTTTTTGTTGACGATGCACTCCAAGGTGGTACCTGGCTCATGCCAGCCGGGGTAGTAGTAATACTTGGCCGCCTTGTAGAGCCCGAAGGCCAAGTCGTTGTAGGGCCCCACCCATTCGGTGGCATCGATGGCCCCGGACTTCAAGGCGGTGAACAGCTCACCGCCGGGGAGGTTCACCGGCGTGCCACCAGCTCGCTGCAACACCTCGCCCCCCAGGCCGGGAATGCGCATCTTCAACCCCTTGAGGTCCTCCAGGCTGTTGATCTCCTTGTTGAACCAGCCGGCCATCTGCACCCCGGTGTTGCCGGCGGGAAAGGGCACCAGGCCGAAATCGGCATAGGCCTCGCGCCACAGCTTGAGACCGCCGCCGTGGAACAGCCAGCCGTTCATCTCCTGGGCGGTGAGACCGAAGGGCACGGTGGAAAAGAATTGGAAGGCCGGATTCTTGCCCTTCCAATAATAGGCCGCGCCGTGCCCCATCTCGGCGGTACCTCGGGAGACGGCGTCAAACACCTCGAAGGCCGGCACCAGTTCGCCGGCGCCAAACACCTGCACCCGGATCCGCCCGCCGCTGAGATTGGTGATTAGGCGGGCGAGTTTCTCCGCCCCGGTGCCCAGGCCGGGGAAATTCTTGGGCCACGTGGTCACCATCTTCCAGCGATGCCGTCCCCGCGCCGCCTGCGCCTGACCTGCCCCGGCGGCCAGCAGCCCCCCCGCCCCCGCCGCCTTGATGAAATCGCGCCGTTTCATCACGCCCTCCCGGTTGATTTGTCCTGACGGCGCCCAATACTATCCCAAGCCGCTGAGTCACGGTAACGCCACGGAAAGGAGGTTGCTATGAAGGCCGTCGTCATGACCCGGCCGGGCGGGCCGGAGGTGCTGACGCTGCGCGAGCTCCCCGAACCCCGGATCGAGACCGACCACCAAGTGCTGATCCAGGTGCGCGCCGCCAGCGTCAACCCGGTGGATACCAAATTGCGCAGCCGCGGCCTCTATCTGGGCGAGCCACCGGCCATCCTGGGCTGTGACGGCGCCGGGGTGGTGGAGGCCGTGGGTCCCGCCGTCTCCCGGGTCAAACCGGGCGACGAGGTGTTTTGGTGTTACGGCGGTCTGGGTCAGCGGGCCGGCAGCTATGCCGAGCGCATCGTGGTGCCCGAGTCCTGCCTGGCCCACAAACCCCGTTCGCTGGACTTCGTCGCCGCCGCCGCCCTGCCGCTGGTACTGATCACCGCCTGGGAATCCTTGTTCGACCGCGCGCGGCTGTGCACCGGCGACAAGGTGCTGATCCACGGCGGCGCCGGTGGCGTGGGCCATGTGGCCATCCAGCTGGCCAAGGCCCGGGGGGCCCGGGTGATCACCACCGTCACCGGGGCGGAAAAACGCGCCCTGGTGGAGTCGCTGGGGGCGGACCGGGCAGTGGATTATCGCGAAGAAGACGTGGCCCAGGTGGTGCGCGACTGGAGCGTGGCCGGGGTGGACATCGCCCTGGACACCGTGGGTGGCCAGACCTTCGTGGACACCTTCCCGTTGGTGCGCTTCTACGGTGACCTGGTGACCCTGCTGCAGCCGGCCGCGGACACCGACTTCAAGGTGGCGCGGATGCGCAATCTGCGCATCGCCCTGGAGCTGATGCTGAGTCCGCAATTGTTCGAGCTGGACGAGGCGCTGGCCCACCAAGGGGAGATCCTGCGACGGGGGGCGGAATTGGTCGACGAGGGCCGCCTGCGGCCCGAGGTGAGCAACACCTATCCCCTGGCCTGGGCCGCCGAGGCCCACCGCCGCCTGGAGGCGGGCCACAGCGCGGGCAAGCTGGTGCTGGTGATCTGACCCGGGGCGACCTAGAAACGGAAACCGAGCTGGGCGGAGGCGGCCAGGGTGTCGAAGCTCTGGAAGTCCTCCGTCCCCACGCCGACCCCCGCCTCCACATGCAACCCCAAGAGGTTGAAGCCCAACCCGGCGGTGAGGATATCCCCCAGGCTGCCGGCCAGATCGGTGCGATAACCCAGACGCAGCAGCATCACGTTCCAGGCGTTCCATTCTCCGCCCAAGGCCAGCATCCGCGAGGGATCGCCCAGGGCGTAGGGGGCGTTCTCGCTCAGATCCAGGTCCACCGTCCAACTGAGCCAGCGTCCGGCACGGGCCACCCCCAGACGCCACTGGGGATCGAGCTCGATGGCGGTGCCGAGGTTGGTCTCATAGCGGCGGGGCAGGAGGTTTTTCACCGACAGCCCCACCCGCCACAGCTCATTGAGCGAGCGGGCCAGCCCCACATCCAGGTTGAAGTCGCCGTAGCTGCGCCCGTCGCGGAAGGGGTCGAGTTCGGCCTGATCCAGGGCACTGGCCACGTAATTGAATTCATAGGCGGTGACCTGTTGCCACTTGGGCGTGACCCCCACCGCCAAGCCGCCGAACAGTTCCAACCGCCGGGCCAGTGCCAGCCCCACCTCGTTCACCTGGAGGAACCGTCCGCGGAGGGCGGAGGTGAAATCCGGGGTGGGGTCGGTGAGGGCGGCGGAGATCCAGGTGGCGGGATCGTTGGGATCCACCGCGGCGGCATCGTCCAGCGTGCTCTTGGCGGCCTGGTAATCCGCCTGACTCATGATGCCCGCCACACTGCCGCCGCCCCAGCCGTTGGCATACAACGAGACGGCGAACCGCCGCGAGGGGATGCCCAGCAACGCCGCGGCATTGGCCTGAAGGAGCAAGGGCTTGCCGCTCAAGGCATTGAGACCATCGAGCAGGGCGTACCCCGAATTCACCACCCGATCGCGGGCGGCGAGTACCTGGCTCGGCGTCGCCCCCGGGTCCGAGAGGACCTGATTGAAGTCGGCGATGGCCTGGGCGTAATTGCTGATGTAGTCGTTGTCGTCGAAGGCACGGATCTCGTCCTGCAGCCCGCTGGGGTCGTTGATCTCCACCGCCGCCACCGGCAGCTCCAGGGCGAAGTCCTCTTCCTTGCGGGCATTGGCCAGCAGGGCGGGGTTGTAGAAGGCCGCCGCTGCCGAAGTGGCGCCGGCCACCGCGGCGCCCCCCATCCCCAGGGTGCGTGGATCCATGGTCTGGAAGGGGGCGGCCTGGACGGTGGCGGTGATGACCCAGGCGGCGAGGGCGAGCAGGCGTCCTTTCATGACTTCATCCTCATTTTGGGGTGATTTTTGTTTCAGGCTACCACGTCCAGCTTGGCATAGCCCAATACCAGCCATTTGAGACCGGCTTGTTCGAAGTTGACCTGGACCCGGGCATGGCGGCCACTACCCTCCACATCCACCAAGATACCCTCGCCGAAGCTGGGGTGCACCACCCGCTGGCCCACCCGCAGGCCGATGTCGGCGGTCGGGGATGCCGTTGGCTGCCCTCCGGCGGGGGTGACCCGGAAGCCTGCCCGCACCGGCTCCTTGTGCTCGGCGGGGATCTCCTCCAGGAAACGGGAGGGCAGGGCGTAGCTGTCACGGCCATAGAGGCGGCGCCGCTCGGCATGACAGAGGTACAGATGACGCCGGGCCCGGGTCATGCCCACGTAACACAACCGTCGCTCCTCTTCCAATCGCCCTGGTTCCTCCAGGGAGAGCTCATGGGGGAACAGCCCCTCTTCGAGGCCGGTGATGAACACCAGCGGGAATTCCAGGCCCTTGGCGCTGTGCAGGGTCATCAGTTGCACACAGTCCTCACCAGGACCGGCTTGGCGTTCACCGGCTTCCAGGGCGGCATGGGCCAGGAAGGCATCCAGGGGCGGTAGCTCGGCCTCAGGCCCTTGGGGGTCGAAGGCCCGCGCCGCTCCCACCAGTTCCTCCAGGTTCTCCACCCGTGCCTGACCCCGCTCCCCCCGTTCCTTGCCGTGATGGGCCTTGAGGCCGGTCTCCTCCACCACCCGGGAGAGGGCCTCGTTCAGGGGAATCTCGCGGATATCCCGGCCAAGGCGTTCGATCAGGGCCAGGAAGTCGGCCAGGGCGGTGGCGGCCCGCCGTTGCAACGCCCCGACCTCCAGGGCATGGCGGGCGGCGCGATGGAGGCTGCCACCCTGCGCGCGGGCCAGGTCACGCAGGATCTGCAAGCTGCGCTCGCCGATGCCCCGGGTGGGGACGTTGACCACCCGCTCGAAGGCAGCGTCATCGTCCCGATAGGCGGCCAGGCGCAGATAGGCCAGGGCGTCCTTGATCTCGGCGCGCTCGAAGAAACGCAACCCGCCGTAGACCCGATAGGGGATCCCCGCCCCCAACAGGGCCTCTTCCAAGGTGCGTGACTGGGCGTTGGAACGGTAGAGTACGGCACACTCCGAACGGGCCCCGCCCTCCTCCACCCACTGACGGATGCGCTGGACCACGAAGCGGGCCTCGTCCAGCTCGTTGAAGGCAGTGTAGATCTGTACCGGTTCCCCCTCCCCGGCCTCGGTCCACAGCTCCTTACCGAGGCGATCGCTGTTGTGGCGGATGAGACCATTGGCAGCAGCGAGGATGTGGCCGGTGGAGCGGTAGTTCTGTTCCAGGCGGATCAGCCGGCAATCACGGAAATCGCGCTGGAAACGGTGGAGGTTGTCCACCCGTGCCCCTCGCCAGCCATAGATGGACTGGTCGTCGTCACCGACGATGAACACATGGCCCGTCTCCCCGGCCAATTGCCGCAACCAGGCATACTGAATGGCGTTGGTGTCCTGGAACTCGTCCACCAACAGATGGCGAAAACGCCGTTGATAGTGTTGCAACAGCCCGGGGTGCTCCCGCCACAGCTCGTGGGCCCGCAGCAGCAGCTCGGCGAAGTCCACCAGCCCGGCTTGCTCACAGGCGGCTTGATAGGCGTGGTAGATCTCTATCCAACGGGCCTGGGTGGGGTCGTCGCTAGCCATGGCCTGAGGGCGTTTGCCCTCGTCCTTGGCCTGGTTGATGAACCACTGGGCCTGGCGGGCCGGCCAGCGGCTCTCGTCCAGTTGCAACTCGCGGATCACCCGCTTGATGATCCGCTGCTGATCATCGCTGTCCAGGATCTGGAAATTCTGCGGCAGGCCGGCCTCGGCCCAATGGGCCCGCAACAGGCGATGGGCGATGCCATGGAAGGTCCCCACCCACATCGCCCCGGCGGGCATCCCCAACAGCCGTTCGATGCGCCCGCGCATCTCACCGGCGGCCTTGTTGGTGAAGGTCACTGCCAGGATACCGAAGGGGGAGACCCCCTTCACCCGGATCAACCAAGCGATGCGATGTACCAACACCCGGGTCTTGCCGCTGCCGGCCCCGGCCAGCACCAACAGATTACCCGCTGGTGCGGTGACGGCCTCACGTTGCTGGGGATTGAGCCCCTGGAGCAGATCATTGACGTCCATGGGGCCATTTTACCGGATCACTCCAGTCGGCGGCGGAAGAATTCCGGGGTCCCCAATTCCATCACTTCGCCATTACCAGCGACGAAATAGCGCTCCCAAAAGGCCTTGAGGCGCATGACCCGCCGTGGATCCAGATAGTCCTTGGCATCCGGCATCAGGCCCAGGCCGTAGACGTAGATCCTGGAGCCCTTCCAGTTGGCCAACAGGCCGGCTTTGCGTACCTTGGCCAGCTCCCTGCGGGGATCGATCTTGCGTACCCGCCCACGATGATAAAAGGAAGTCACCGCCGAATTCTCCAGGCCATCGGTGACCAGCAGCACCACCCGTTCAGGGGCCTCTCCGTTGTCGATCATCCGCTCGCTCAACAGGTGCAGGGCGTAGAACAGATCGGTCTTGGGAATCTTGTAGTCCATCCCCGCCAGCACCGTCTCCAGGCCGGCGGCGAAACCGTTGCGCACCGTCTCGCGTTGCGATTCTAGACAACGCAGCAGACGTTGTTTGTCGTCATAACGCAACTGGAATAGGTAGGCCTCATCGGGGACCCGCTCCACCGTGCCCTCGAACACCAGCTCGGGGTAGTAACCGCGGATGTTGGCCGAGAACCGGGCCAGTTCCAGGTGGTCCCCCTCCCGCCCCCAGTCGGCCACCAAGGCACGCACGCGTGCCTTGAGCTCCTCGTCCAGCGGCGTGGTCTGGTCCACCATCACATACAGCGCCCGCTCCACCCGGGGCTCGGCGGGCACCGGCAGCCCGCGATAGCAACTTTCCCCGGCCGGTGCGGCGAGGGGGAGCCCCAACGCCACCAGCAGGGCGGTGACTCTCAACCAACGACCCATCATGCGTCCTTCCATCGGCTTCCTCGATCGCATCGACGAAACAGAGGCAAAACTTGAACCAGACTCGGCCGCACGACTGTGGGCATCCCTCTTGCACGGGGCTAAAGGGCGTCGCCGCGGCTGCCGACTAGCGACGCACCGGCCCCCTGGGCCTCCCTTTCCTCAGACATGGAGAGAGACCATGGCAAGGCATGTTTTGAAACCGGCCGTTCTCACGGCGATGCTGTCGCTGGCGGCGGGCTGCACCCATTTCACCATCACCCCGGGGAACTTCACCCCCCCACCGGCCGCCGAGGGAGACCAAACACTCCAGTCCCCCACCGCCTCGATGGAGGAAAAGGATCGCCAACCCACGGGCAAGCCTTTGCCGGTGGCGGCACCACCTGCCCCCATGCACCACACGGCTCAGGCCCAGGACCCGCGCTGCACTCCGAAGATGCGTCTGGAGAGCCAGGGCTATTTCTTCGCCGCCCCCGGAGGGCGTAAGGCCGACCAGGTCAAGATCAGTGTCACCGGTTACGGCGCCCCCCCCAAGGATTACTACCCCGACGCGCAGAAACGGCTGATGGCCATGCGTGCCGCCAAGCTGGACGCCTTGCGCAGCCTGGCCGAGCGGGTCAACGGCCTGCGCATCTGGGGCGGCACCACCATCGGCGACATGGTAGTAGAGAAGGACCGCTATCGGGTATTCCTCGACACCTTCATTCGCGGCGCCCGGGTGATGACCACCTCCCGCTCCGAAGACGGCGCCTTCGAGACCGTGGTGGAGCTGACGGTGGACCGTAGCTTCCTCACCCAGGTACTGGAGAATCCCCGCGCCCAGAGCGATCCGGCCCACGATCCTTGCGCTCAACCGGGCCAGAATGACCCGGCCCTCACCGCCCGGGCATTACCGGTGGCCGGGCTGGAGAACGACGGCGGGACCTCGTTCTACTTCAGCCAGGAACAGTGACCCCGTGATCCGCCTCGTCTGTCTGCTGCTGTTGCTGGCCGCCTGGCCGGCCTGGGGCCGTTTCGTGGAGGCCCAGGGCAGCGCCACCATTCGAGACGGCGCGGTGCAACTGGCCCGCCAGCAAGCCATCCAGGACGCCTTGCGCCAGGCCCGTTTGCAGACTCGCGCCTGGGTGGAGAGCCGCTCCTCCCTCTCCGGGCAAGTGCTGGTGGTGGACAGTGTCCGCATCGCCGCCCAGGGGCCGGTGGAGGCGACTCAGGTGTTGGAAGAATGGCGCGAGGGCGACCTCTACCATGTGCGCATCCGGGCTCATCTCCCCGAAACAGCGGAGCGACGCCCGCCACCCGAGGCCCGTTACCGCAAACGGCTGGCGGTAGTGCAATTCAGTCTCTCCGATCCCCGCCAGGCCTACGACCTGCCGGGAATCGAACGCGCCTGGCCCCAAGCCCTGGGACGACGCCTGGCCCAGAGTGGCCGCTATCGGGTGGTGGATGCCAGCGAATATGGTCTGCCCGGCCAGGGACTGACCCCCGGCGCCACTGACGCTGTGGCCGAGCTGGCCCGCCATCTCGGGGTACAGTTCCTCATCACCGGCATCCTGCGCGATCTGGGATTCAACGGCGGCTGGTGGCGCCGCGGACGTGACCTGGAAGTGGAACTGCTGGTATTCGATGGCCTCTCCGGGGCCCTGCTGGCCCGCCATCGCTTCAGCGAGCGGGTGCCCACTCGCAGCCCCCTGCCGGGGGGCACCACACCCTTCTCCCTGCCTGGATTCCAGACCCATCCCTACGGCGCCGCCCTGCTGCGGGTCCTCGCCCGGCAACAAGAGCTGGTGGATCAGGATCTGGCGCCCCTGCCCTTCACCGCCCGGGTGGTGGCGGTGGAAGGCAATGCCGTCACCTTCGACGCTGGCGCCACCGCGGCGGTGAAACCCGGTGACGTGCTGATGACCTACCGCCTGGATCCACAGCCGCTGCGGGGGGTGGACGGTCGTTTCCTCGGTTACCGCGAAACGCCGGTGGCCGGTTTGACGGTGCGCCAGGTGCAGCCCCGCTTCGCCCTCGGGGAGCTGGAAGGCAGTCCCGCCCCGCTCCATCCCGGCGATCTGATCCGCTTCGGCTGGCGCTGATAAAACGAGAGGCAACCCTTGTCTTCAGGCCACCTGGGTGATCATTCCGGCGATACGAAATGCCCCCGGCTGGGGCGCCTCTTCCACCCGCACCACCTCCACCACCGCCGCCAGGGGCGGCGAGATGGGGATGGATGGCTGGACCTGAATATCCACTCGCTGCCCCAGCTCCAGGGATTCATCGGTCTCGAACAACACGCCGCCGACACTGAGATTGAGGCAACGGGCCTTGCGCGGCGATGCCCCCGGCGGGGCGTAGTCCATGGGACAATCCATCTGCATGCGCACGTAGGCGCGCTTTTCGGTATACGGGCGATGACCCAGGGCCATGGGACCTCCTGAAAGTGCCGGGCCGCGGCCCGGCTTCCCTCAGGTCACCCGGCCGTGGCAGTGTTTGTACTTCTTGCCCGAGCCGCAAGGACAGGGCTCGTTGCGGCCGATCTTGCGCTCGGGGCGTACGAAGGGCCGCGGTGTTTGCGCCGTCTCCCCCCCCGCTGCCTGGGGCAGGGGCTGGGGATCGGCGCCCACGGCCTGGGCCTGGGGGTGCTGGAACTGCAGCTGGGCGCTGGGCCGGCGGGCCTCCTCCAGCCGCTCCACGTCCTCCTCGGCACGCACCTGAATGCGAAGCAAGATGGAGACCACCTCCTCGCGGATGCGATCGAGCATGCGCTGGAACAGCTCGAAGGCCTCGCGTTTGTATTCCTGTTTGGGGTTCTTCTGGGCATAGCCACGCAGGTGGATCCCCTGCCGCAGATAGTCCATTGCCGCCAAGTGTTCCTTCCAGGCGGCATCGAGCACCTGGAGCATCACCGCCTTCTCCAGATAGCGCATGGCGGAGGCGCCGATCTCCTCCTCCTTGGCCCGATAGGCCGCCTGCACCGCCTCGATGATGCGCTCGCGCAGCGGTTCCTCGTGCAGTTCTTCGTCCTCCTCCAGCCAGCGGGCGATGGGCAGCTCGACACCGAACTGCTCCGCCAGGGCCTTCTCCAGGCCGGGGACGTCCCATTGTTCCTCGATACTGCGCGGGGGAATGTAGCGGTCGATGACGTCTTGGATCACCCCCTCCAGCAGCCCCTGAATGGTCTCGGAGATGTCCTCGGAGTCCATGATCTCGTTACGCTGCTGGTAGATGACCTTGCGCTGCTCGTTGGCCACGTCGTCGTATTCCAGCAGTTGCTTGCGCAGGTCGAAGTTGCGCCCCTCCACTTTGCGCTGGGCGTTCTCGATGGCCTTGGTGACCCAGGGATGCTCGATGGCCTCTCCTTCCTCCATCCCCAGTTTCTGCATCAGGGCGGAGACGCGGTCGGAGGCGAAGATCCGCATCAGACTGTCTTCCAGGGAGAGATAGAAGCGGGTGGAGCCCGGGTCGCCCTGACGTCCGGAGCGACCACGGAGCTGGTTGTCGATGCGACGCGACTCGTGGCGCTCGGTGCCGATGACGTGCAGGCCGCCGGCGGCCACCACCTGGTCATGACGCTGCTGCCAATCGGCTTTCACCCGTTCCACCTCGGCCGGATCGGGGTTCTCGCCCAGGGCGGCCAACTCGGCCTCCAGGTTGCCCCCCAGGACGATGTCGGTACCCCGGCCGGCCATGTTGGTGGCGATGGTCACCGCCCCCGGCCGCCCGGCCTGGGCGATGATCTCCGCCTCCCGCTGGTGCTGCTTGGCGTTCAACACCTCGTGGGGGATGCCCTCTTTTTTCAGCCGCTTGGAGAGCAGTTCGGAGACCTCGATGGAGGCCGTACCCACCAGCACCGGCTGGCCACGCTCGCGGCAGGCCTTGATGTCCTCGACGATGGCATCGAATTTTTCCTTCTGGGTGAGGAACACCAGATCACCGAGGTCCTTGCGCTGCACCGGCTTGTTGGTGGGGATGACCGTCACTTCGAGGCCGTAGATCTGCTGGAATTCGTAGGCCTCGGTATCGGCGGTGCCGGTCATCCCGGCCAGTTTTTCATAGAGCCTGAAATAGTTCTGGAAGGTGATGGAGGCCAGGGTCTGGTTCTCGGCCTGAATGGGCACCCCTTCCTTGGCCTCGATGGCCTGGTGCAGCCCCTCCGACCAGCGCCGGCCGGGCATGGTGCGCCCGGTGAATTCATCGACGATGATCACCTCGCCGTCCTTGACGATGTAATCGACGTTGCGCTGGAACAGGGCATGGGCCCGCAGTGCGGCGTTCAGGTGATGCATGAGGCCGATGTGGGCGGCGTCGTAGAGTGACTCCCCCTCCTGGATGAGCCCCATGTCGGCGAGGATGCGCTCCACTTTCTCGTGGCCGGCCTCGGTGAGGAACACCTGGCGGGCCTTTTCGTCCACGTAGTAGTCGCCACCCTCGTCTTCCTCACCCTCCTGCTTCACCAGTTGCGGCACCACTTGGTTCATCTTGAGGTACAGCTCGGCGTTGTCTTCGGCCGGACCGGAGATGATCAACGGCGTGCGGGCCTCGTCGATGAGGATGGAGTCCACCTCGTCGACGATGGCGTAGTGCAACCCCCTCTGCACCCGGTCATCGGCCGAGAAGGCCATGTTGTCACGCAGGTAGTCGAAGCCGAATTCGTTGTTGGTGCCGTAGGTGATGTCGGCGGCATAGGCGGCGCGCTTCTCCTCGGTGTTCTGACCGGAGACGATCACCCCCACCGAGAGGCCGAGAAACTCATACAGCCTACCCATCCACTGGGCGTCGCGACGGGCGAGGTAGTCGTTCACCGTCACCACGTGCACCCCCTTGCCGGGCAAGGCGTTGAGGTAGGCGGCCAGGGTGGCCACCAGGGTCTTGCCCTCGCCGGTGCGCATCTCGGCGATCCGCCCTTCATGAAGGACGATACCGCCGATGAGCTGGACGTCGAAGTGGCGCATGCCCAACACCCGTTTCCCCGCCTCGCGCACCACGGCGAAGGCCTCGGGCAACAGCGCATCCAGGCTCTCGCCCTCCTGGTGCCGCTGGCGGAATTCGTCCGTCTTGGCGCGCAGCGCCTCATCGGAGAGGGCGCTGATCTCGGGCTCCAGGGCATTGATTTTCTGGACCACCCGACCCATGCGCTTGAGCTCGCGGTCGTTGCGGCTACCGAATACCTTTTTGAGGAGTTTTGTGACCATGTGGCGTTCGTCGACTCGGTTTTTGATGAATTGAGGGGCCCTGGAGCCGAAGCGGCGGGGCGCGGGGATTCGTGGGAAAGACGCATTATAGACACAGGCGAAAGCGGCACCAAACGATGCCGATCCCACCGCCCGCGGGGAATTGCGGAGTGGTTAGATCACCGGGGCGTGGAGGGGTTCCGAGACCGCGGCTCAGCGGGCGGCGCGCACGTAGCGGATCGGGTCCACCACCTTGCCATTGCGGTGCACCTCGAAGTGGACGTGAGGCCCGGTGGACCGTCCGGTAGAGCCCATCTTGGCGATGGTATCGCCCTTTTTCACCGTATCACCCACCTTGACCACGATTTCCTTGTTGTGGCCGTAACGGGTGACGTAACCATTGCCGTGGTTGATCTCCACCAGGTTGCCGTAACCATAACGCGGACCGGCCCAGGTGACCACGCCGGAAGCCACCGCGATCACTTCACTGCCTTCCTTGCCGGCGATGTCGATGCCGTCGTGGTGGGCGATGCGGCCGTTGAAGGGATCGGTGCGATAACCGAAATACGAGGAGATCCAGCCGCGTTTCACCGGACGGCCGGTGGGGAAGACTTCGTCTTGCAGGTTACGGCTCATGAGCAGGTCTTCCAACACCTCCAGTTGCAGGGAGCGACTCTCGATCTGGCGGGAGAGCTCGTCGAGCTCGCCGAGGAAATCGGCCACCGTCATGGTGCGCCCCCCCGCTTCATCGGTCACGGTCTCGGGGCCGCCCTGGCCGGGGGCGTTGCGGAAATCGAATTCCCCCTTGTCCAGATCGGCCATCTCGATGAGCCGCTCGCCCAAGGCGTCCAGACGGATGATGTGTGATTTGAGCTCGCCCATACGCAGGGCGAGAGCATTCATGTTCTCTTCGGCCTTGCGCCGCATGGCCTCCACTTCGGCCTGTTGGGCGGCCAATTCCTGGCGCAGCTGTTCGATCATCACATCGGGGGCGACCTCGGCCTGGCCGATGCGAATACCGGTATAGACCAGCCCGGCCGCCAGGGTCAGACCGGCAAATAACGCGGCCCCGAGATGCCACCGGTTGAGGTGGAGCTTGCCTATCGAGCCCGATCTTTTGGTGACGACGAGAATGCTCATGGCGACCCCTTCCCTTTGTTAGTATTTATCGACCGTTCCCTCGGATTCTTGACCATGCCACGATCCAAAACCCCCCGTGCCCTGGGCGCCATCCTCGGTGGTGAAAGCGGCTCCTTGGCTCGTCTCCACCGCCGCAGCGAGGCGCTTTTGTCCTTGGACCGCCGCCTTCGGGACCTCCTGCCCCATCCGCTGTCGGAACATTGCCGGGTGGCCAATGTGCGCGGTGGTCTGCTCGTCGTCCACGTGGACTCCGCGGCTTGGGCCACGCAACTGCGCTTTCTCGCCTCCCAGCTCGCCCCCGCCCTGTTGGAGCGGGACGATGCCCGCCTGCAGGTCAAGGTCCAGCCGCCCGCCGCACCGCCCACGGTCCCCCGTCGTGGACCGCCGCGCCTGCCGCCCTCGGCGGCCACCGACCTGGAGCGCACCGCCGAGCGCTTCCGCGACGACCCCTTGGGACACACCTTGCGTCGTCTGGCCCGGCGTGGCCGTTGACGCGCCTTCAGCTCACCAGCAGGGAGGCCGGCTGGATGAAGGCGATGGGAGAGGGGGCCTCTTCGTCGAAGCTCACCAGCTCCCAGGCATCCTGCTGTGCAAGAAGCGTGCGCAGGAGACGGTTGTTGAGGGCATGGCCGGATTTGTGGCCCACGAACTGGCCCAGTAGGCTGTGCCCCAGCAGGTACAGGTCACCGATGGCATCCAGTACCTTGTGTTTGACGAATTCATCTTCGTAACGCAGACCGCCTTCATTGAGGATGCGGTAATCGTCCACCACGATGGCGTTGTCGAAACTGCCCCCCAGGGCGAGGTTGTTGTTACGCAGGTATTCGATGTCGCGCATGAAACCGAAGGTACGCGCGCGACTCACTTCCTTGACGAAAGAGGTGGTGGAGAAGTCGAATTCGGTGTACTGGTCGCGGTTGCGGAATACCGGATGGTCGAATTCGATGGAGAAACAGACCTTGAAGCCCTCGTAGGGCTCGAAGCGGGCCCATTTGTCCCCTTCTTCCACCGTCACACGACGCAAGATGCGCACGAACCGCTTCGGTGCGTCTTGTTCGTAGATACCGGCGGACTGGATGAGGAACACGAAGGGTGCCGCGCTGCCGTCCATGATCGGCACCTCGGGGGCGCTGAGGTCTACGTAGGCGTTGTCGATCCCCAGGCCGGCGAAGGCGGACAACAGATGCTCCACCGTGTCCACCCGCACTCCGTCCTTCACCAGGGTGGTGGAGAGGCGGGTGTCCCCGACATTCTCCGCCCGCGCCTCGATTTCCACCGGTTCGGGGAGATCGATGCGCCGGAAGACGATACCGCTGTCCGGGGGTGCCGGACGCAGGGTGAGATAGACCTTCTCACCCGAATGCAATCCCACGCCGGTGGCCCGAATGCAGTTTTTCAGCGTCCTTTGTTTCATTTTTTTGCCTTGTTTTCGTCCAATCGCACCCCACCGGCCATCGATCCGGCAGCCCTTTCCATGGTATCACAGCGGCCATATTCGACCACAGCGTACCCTTCTCCCCACAGGGAAACTGCCAAATCGTCCGCTTTTTGACGCTTCAGGCCCTCCCGGTCCGCCTTCAATCGGCCTGGCGGCGCAAGAAAGCGGGGATGTCCAGGTAGTCCATGTCGGCATCGGGGTTGGGGGTACTGGCATGGGCCGGGGCGGATGCCGCACCTCCGAGGCCCCGTTCGGGGCTCTTGGGCCGCCGGGCCACCGCCGGGCGTTCCAGGGCGTCATAATCCACCTCGCCGCTGCTCTTCTTGGCCAGCGTCACCGGCTCGGGTCGCTCCTCCACCGGGGCGCTGCCGCCGATGCCGGTGGCCACCACCGTCACCCGCAACTCGTCGCTCATCTCGGGGTCGATGACCGTACCCACCACCACGGTGGCATTGTCCGAGGCGAATTCCTTGATGATGGCGCCCACCGACTCGAATTCGCCGATGGAGAGGTCCAGTCCGGCGGTGACGTTGACCAGGATGCCACGTGCCCCCGAGAGGCTGATGTTGTCCAGAAGCGGGCTGGCCACGGCCATCTCGGCGGCGGCCCGGGCGCGGTCTTCGCCACTGGCCACCCCGGAACCCATCATTGCCATGCCCATCTCGCTCATCACCGTGCGCACATCGGCGAAATCGACGTTGATGAGCCCGGGCCGGGTGATGAGCTCGGCGATGCCCTGAACGGCGTTCAACAACACGTTGTTGGCCTCCTTGAAGGCGTCGAGCAGGGTGATGTGCTTACCCAGCACCGAGAGCAGTTTCTCGTTGGGGATGGTGATCAGGGAGTCCACGTATTGGGCCAGCTCCTTGATGCCCTCTTCGGCCACCGCCATGCGTTTGGCACCCTCGAAGGGGAAGGGCCGGGTCACCACCGCCACGGTGAGCGCACCCAGTTCCTTGGCCACCTGGGCCACCACCGGGGCGCCACCGGTACCGGTACCTCCCCCCATGCCGGCGGTGATGAACACCATGTCGGCCCCTTGCAGGGTCTCGGCGATACGGTCTCGGTCCTCCAGGGCTGCCTGGCGACCCACTTCGGGATCGGCGCCGGCGCCCAACCCCTTGGTGACGCTGCCACCCAACTGCAACAGGGTGCGCGCCGAGGAATTGCCCAGTGCCTGGGCGTCGGTGTTGGCGCAGATGAATTCCACACCTTCGATGTTGGCGGTGACCATGTGCTCCACGGCGTTGCCACCGCCGCCACCGACGCCGATCACCTTGATCACCGCGTTCTGCGTGCGGGTGTCCATGATCTCGAACATTGTTGAACCCTCCTCAAACCATCAGAAATTGTCTCGGAACCAGGTCTTCATTCGCGACCAAAGGCCGCTCGATCGCCCCTCGAAACGATCCAGGTTCTCCCGCATCCCTGTCTGGTGATGTCTCAATCCGTAGAGAAGGAGGCCGACGCCAGTCGCGTAGATGGGGTTTTGCACCACGTCCGAGAGCCCCTTGACCCCTTGGGGAATGCCGAGGCGGACGGGCATGTGGAACACCTCCTCGGCCAGTTCCACCACGCCTTCCATCTTGGCGCTACCGCCGGTGAGTACCATGCCGGCGGCGATGAGGTCTTCCAGGCCGGAGCGCCTGAGCTCCGCCTGAACGAGGGTGAACAGCTCTTCGTAACGCGGTTCCACCACTTCCGCGAGGGTCTGGCGCGCCATCCGTCGAGGCGGACGGTCGCCCACACTGGGGACTTCTATGGTCTCCTCGGGGCTGGCCAGCTGGGTGAGTGCACAGGCGTATTTGATTTTTATGTCTTCTGCGTGCTGGGTCGGGGTCCGCAAGGCCACCGCGATGTCGTTGGTGACCTGGTCCCCGGCGATGGGGATCACCGCGGTGTGGCGGATCGCCCCGTCGGTGAACACGGCGATGTCGGTGGTGCCTCCGCCGATGTCCACCAGACAGACCCCCAGTTCCTTTTCGTCCTCGGTGAGCACGGCGTAGCTGGAGGCCAGTTGTTCCAGGATGATGTCGTCCACCTCCAGGTTGCAGCGGCGTACACATTTGATGATGTTCTGTGCCGCGGACACCGAGCCGGTGACCATGTGGACCTTGGCCTCCAGACGTACCCCGGACATGCCGATGGGCTCGCGGATGCCGTCCTGGTTGTCGATGACGAACTCCTGGGGGAGGACGTGAATGATCTTCTGGTCGGCGGGGATGGCCACCGCGCGGGCGGCATCGATCACCCGTTCCACGTCGCTCATGGTGACTTCTTTGTCACGGATGGCGACGATGCCATGGGAGTTGAGGCTCTTGATGTGGCTGCCGGCGATGCCGGTGAACACCGAGTGGATCTGGCAGCCGGCCATCAGCTCGGCCTCTTCCACCGCCCGTTGGATGGACTGCACGGTGGATTCGATATTGACTACCACGCCTTTCTTAAGCCCACGTGAGGGATGGCTGCCCAGCCCGGCAATCTCCATGTGGCCCTCTTCGTCCACGGTGCCGACGATGGCCACCACTTTGGAGGTGCCGATGTCCAAGCCGACGATGAATTCTCTGTCCCGCCTTCTGGTATTCATTGACCTTCCGTCGTTCCTCTCTTCCAACGCACCGCCAGGCCGTTGGGATAGCGCAGGTCGATCTGCTCGATCTCGTCCGCCCGCGGGGCGAGGATGCGGGGATAGACGGCGGCGAACCGCGCCACCCGTTGCTCCGGATCACCCCGCCCCAGTTGCAGACGAATGCCGTTGTCCAGCGTTCCGTGCCATGCGCGCCGGTCGTTCATCGCCAGCGTCACCATCCGTAATCCACTGCCCGCCAGGGCCTCGTTGAGCCGCTCCCAAGTCGCTCTCACGCGGGCGGCGCTGCCCGGCGGACCCTCGAGCCGGGGCAGCGCAGGCAGCGACGGCAGGGGCTGCGGCCGGAACACCTCGCCGTGTTCGTCCAGCAGGGCGTCCTCCCCCCAGCGGGCCAGGGGGACGCGCTCACGCAACACCACTTCCAGGGTGTCCGGCCAGATGCGCCGCACCTCGGCCCCGGCCACCCAGGGCAGTGCCTCGGCGGCCCGACTCAGACGGGCCAGATCCAGGAACAGGAAGTTCCCGTCCACCGCCGCCGCCAGCCGGGTCTGGAGTCGAGCAACGTCCACATGGCTGGCATCTCCGGTGATGCGGATGGCACGCACCGGCATGACATCTTCATCGCTCAACCACACTACGGCCGGTAATACCGCCACCCCCGCCAACAGCACCAAGGCCAGGCGCAGGGGATGACCGTTACGATGGATGCTCATGGGGACGGCCATGTCTCCTCCCTGGACGCGAAGCTGGTCTCCAAAATGGCAAGGACCAGCTCGTCGAAGTCGATCCCGGCGGCCCGGGCCGCCATGGGCACCAGGCTGTGGTCCGTCATTCCCGGCACGGTGTTGAGTTCGATGAGCCAGGGCCGTCCCTGGGTATCGACCATCAGGTCCACCCGCCCCCATCCCTGGGCACCCAGGGTCCGGAAGGCCCGCAAGGCCAGGGCCGCCAGCCGGGCCTCCTCTTCCGCCGGCAAGCCGCAGGGGCAGTGATAACGGGTGTCTTCGGCGCGGTACTTGGCCTGATAGTCGTAGAAGGCGCGCGGGGTCTCCAGGCGGATGGCGGGCAGAGCCTCTTCTCCGAGGATGGCAACGGTATATTCTGCTCCGTCCACCCAGGCCTCGGCGATCACCCGATGGTCGTAGCGGGCGGCCCGCTCCCAGGCCCCACGCAGCTCCTCCGCCCGTTCCACCTTGCTCATGCCGATACTGGAACCTTCCCGAGCCGGTTTGATCATCAACGGCAGCCCCAGCTGCTCCACCAGTTCGTCGGGATCGGTGTCGGTTTCCAGCCAAGCGAAGGGCGGGGTGGGCAGGCCCTCGGCAGCCCAGAGCTGCTTGCTGCGCGCCTTGTCCATGGCCAGGGCCGAGGCCAGCACCCCACTGCCGGTGTAGGGCAGGCCCATGAGGCCGAGGGCGCCTTGAACCACGCCATCTTCCCCCAGGCGACCGTGGAGGACGTTGAACACCCGGTCGAAGCCCCCGTCCATGAGGGTCCGCACCACCCGGGCGTCCTGGACGTCCACCGGATGGGCATCCACGCCCCGGCGCCTCAGGGCCTCCAGGACTTGGCGTCCGCTGGCCAGGGAGACCTCGCGCTCGGCGGCAGGGCCGCCCATGAGCACCGCCACCCGTCCGTAGGCCTCGGGCGCTCTCGTCTTCATGCCGGCTCTCCTATGATGTGGACTTCGGGGATCAGGGTGACGCCGTGGTGACGATGCACTTCGGTCTGGATGTGCCGGATGAGGGCCTCGATGTCCGCCGCTCGCGCCGCCCCGGTGTTGACGATGAAATTGGCGTGGCGCTGGGAAACACAGGCCCCGCCGATGCAATACCCCTTGAGGCCGGCGGCCTCGATGAGGCGTCCGGCATGATCGCCGGGGGGATTGCGGAACACCGAGCCGCAACTGGGCTGCTGGGTGGGCTGGCTGGCACCACGGCGTGCCAGTAGTTCTTTGATGCGGCCGAGGGCCTTTTCCGGGGATACACCAGGGGTGAGGCGCAGGTGGGCGGCGAGGAACCATTCCCCCTCCGGGCCATGGACCTCGCGATAACCGATGCGGAAATCCTCCGGCCGCCGCAGACGGACCCGTCCCCGCCGATCAATGGTCTCCACTGCGACCACCAGAGGCCAAGTCTCTCCGCCGAAGGCCCCGGCGTTCATGGCCAGGGCGCCTCCCAGGGTGCCGGGGATGCCGGCGAGGAATTCCGCTCCACCCAGACCGGCACGGGCACAGAACCGGGCCACCTTGGCACTGGCCACCCCCGCCTCGGCACGCACCCGCTCCTCATCCACACGCTCGATGCCGTTCAGGGCCCCGGCGGTGGCGATCACCGTGCCCGGCAGGCCACCGTCACGCACCAGCAGATTGCTGCCCAGGCCCAGCCACCACCGGGGCTCGTCCTCGGGAAGGCGACGCAACAGCTCGCACAGGTCGTCGGCATCGGCGGGGCGGTAGAATCGCCGGGCCGGGCCACCCACCCGCCAACTGGTGTGACGTGACAGGGGTTCATTCACGGTGAGACGCCCACGGAGCCCCTGGAAGACCCCGTCCAGCCGATCCTCGCGCAGGGGGACGTTCATGCCTCACCTCCAGCGGCCAGGCGGGCGGGTAAAGTGCCGATGTCACCCGCTCCCAGTGTCAGCACCAGGTCACCCTCGCGCACCACCCGCTCCAGCAACCCGGGCAACTCGTCCACCGACTCGGCGAACACCGGTTCCAGTCGTCCCCGCAGTCGCAGTGCCCGGGCCAGAGCACGGCCGTCGGCGCCGGCGATGGGGGCCTCGCCAGCGGGATAGACCTCGCTCAGTACCACGGCGTCGGCCTCCTCCAGCACGGCGGTGAAGTCCTCGAACAGATCCCGGGTCCGGGTGTAGCGATGGGGCTGGAACACCGCTACCAAGCGGCGATCGGGCCAGCCGGCACGGGCAGCGGCCAGGGTGGCGGCCAGCTCGCGGGGGTGGTGGGCGTAGTCGTCCACCAACAGCACCCGTTGCCCCCCCAGGGTGATCTCGCCCCAGGTCTGAAACCGGCGGCCGATGCCCTGGAACTCCCGTAGCGCACGGTCCACCGCCTCCATGCCCAGCCCCAGTTCCCGGGCCACCGCCACCGCCGCCAGGGCGTTCTGGACGTTGTGACGCCCGGGGAGGCGGACGCACAGGCTGTGGCGCTGATCACCCTCCACCAGGGTGAAACAGCTCTCCAGCCCACTTTGACGCCAGTCCTCGGCGCGCAGATCGGCCTCGGGGTGGAAGCCATAGGTCCGCACTGGCCGGGCGATATCGGGGAGCAACTCGCGGATCACCGGGTCGTCCAGACACACCACCGCCAGGCCGTAGAAGGGCAGGTGATGGAGGAAGTCCAGGAAGGTGGCCCGCAGACGGTCGAAGTCGCCACCGTAGGTCTCCATGTGGTCGGCATCGATGTTGGTGACCACCGCCAGCATGGGTTGCAGGTGGAGGAAGGAGGCATCGGATTCGTCGGCCTCGGCCACCAGATAA
>JALSHN010000035.1 GCA_026982215.1 Gammaproteobacteria bacterium | reverse complement strand
CAAGCCGATGGGAGCAGGCCGGGATTGGCATTGCGTCGGCAATGGCAGGGGCAGGGGGGATGGGCTCGGCTACGGTTGGCCAGGCGTTGGGGAAATACAGAGTACTGGGGCTATCGTCGGGCAGAGATGAGGCTGAGTGGAGTGCGGCGGACGCGCTGGGGACGGCTACAGTCAACCGCCGCAAGCACGGTCCAGCGGCAGGAGGGGATAACGGCTTTGCGGTTACGTTTGGAAGGCAGGTGGGGGATGAGCTGGGGGAAGCGGGGAGTTTCGGTGGGCTTTGTGGGATTTTTGCGCAATCAAGAGGGGAAAAGGTATCTGTCGGTGGGGGACGGTGACCGGGTGCGGCTTTCTTTGAGGGGGCGGCATTGGCGGCTGGGGGTGTGGGTGGGGCGCGGCGGGCGCCGCGCCCTGTGGTGGTCGTGGTGGGGTCAGAGCCAGTCGAAGCCGTAACGGATGCCGATGCTGGTGTTGATGCCGTTGTAGCGGGCATCATCGGCGCCGAGGGTGTAGCCCGATTCCATGGTGAGCTTGAGGTCGCGGGCGAAAGGGGTCTTGAGGTCCGCGCTGATGAACATGTTGATGGGCATGCCCGAGAGGGCGGCGAAGTCGACGCCGGCATAGAAATTTGGGCTGTGTCCCAGGCTGTGCATCACCCCGGCAGCGAGGTAGGCCCCGCCGTTGTAGCCGCCACGGAGCCGATAGGCGATATTGACGTTGCTGGCCGAGTGCTTGACGAAGGTGGCCAGCAGCATTTTGTGAGAGACGCCGTTGACGTTGAACAGGGTCTGTTGCAGCGCCAGGCTGTCTTTCTTGGGGGAGCTGACCTCGGAGATGCGGTCTCCCTCCTTGAGGATGTAACGCGCGAGGTCGTAGGCGGGGGAGAGCTCCAGTTCGCCGGTGGCGTAGTCGTCGAAGACCTCGTTGATGCGGATGAAACCGACGGGTTGGCGGAAGGCGGCCTCGTCGTTGATGGGTTTGATGTCTTTGTGGACGGCGTAATAGGAGCCTTCTTCCACGCCATAGCGCTTGCCGATGTTGATGGCCACCCGGTTTTCCAGTACCGAAAGGATGCGTGGCTCGTAGGCTCGTTCCTGGTCTTCCAGTCGTTTGATGTAGTCCCCGGTGCGGATGGAGAGTTCGCCCACCAGGATCTCGGCGGTGGCGTAGACGCCGGTGACCTGGGTGACTCGCACGATGCCGGTGGTTCGTTCCAGGCGGCCGTAGGAGTTGCCTTCGTCGTCGGTGATCTCGCCTTCTTCGCGGTAGACCACGTAGAGTTCGTTGGGGCGGGTGCCGGCGGTCTCTCCGAGGTCGAAATAGAGCATGCGGCGTTCTTTTTTGATCACGCGCCCCAGCTCCAGGAAGTGACTCTTCAGCGCCCGGGGAAGTTCGTATTCCATCTTGGCCAGCAGGGCCTTGAAGTTTTTTGCCTTGTAGGTTTTGGCGATACGGACGTTGCGCAGCGCTTTGTCGCTCTCGTAGAGGTCGAGGGTCATGTGGGCCCGTTTCTTTTTGTCGAAGATCACCCTCAGATCAGCGATCCAGGGCACGCCTTCGGCGGCGGCCTGGTCCAACAATGGAGTGAGGTTTTCTCGTGCCTCGGCCGGCAAAGGGCGCACGTCTTGGACCTGGAATCGTTCCAGGCTGTCCAGGGCCTTGCGGGTCACTTCGGCCAGTTGCCCGGTATAGGCGGCGTGGCCCCCTTCGCTGTGACTGTAGAGGATGATCGGCTGGGCGCCATGGGCCGCGAAGGGAAGGATTAGAGTGAGGAAGATCACCAGGAGAGGGGGGCGTCGCATCATGGTTCGGTTCTCTGGATCGGTTGCGGTGATGCGGCCCTTTTCGGCACGGCGGCGGGTGATCTTGAGCTGGCAGGTGGAGGAAGCGGGATGGTAGACTCCGCCTCTTTCTCCGTTGCAGCCCCCGGTCAAGAGGGGTACGAATGGTGGGGGTGCCCTTGCTGGATGTGAATGACGTGAGCTGTACCCGGGGGGATCGGAGGCTGTTTTCCGGCCTCACTTTCGCCTTGCGGGGCGGGCAGGTGTTGCATCTCTCGGGGCCCAACGGCAGTGGTAAGACGACGTTGTTGCGTATTCTCTGCGGTCTCACGTTGCCCGAGGCGGGCGAGGTGCGCTGGCGGGGCGAGTCCATTGCCGATTTGAAGGAAGAGTATGCCCGGGAGTTGCTTTACCTGGGACACTTGAATGGTCTCAAGGCCGAGTTGACGCCGGTGGAGAATCTGGCTGCCTGGGCCGCCCTGCGCGGCGAGGCCCTGGATGAGCGGCGGATTCTCTCGGCCCTGGCGTCCATGGGGCTGCGCTTCATCGACGATCTGCCGGTGAAGGTGCTCTCCCAGGGGCAGAAGCGGCGGGTGGCCTTGGCTCGCCTGCTGTTGTGCTCTCAGCCGTTGTGGATTTTGGACGAACCCTTCGTGGCCCTGGACGTGAAGGCGGTTCGGGTGCTGGAGAAGGCCATCGAGACGCATGTGGTGGAGGGGGGGATGGTGGTGCTCACCACCCATCAGCCCTTTTCCCTGGCGCGGGGCGAGTTGCTGGAACTGGCTTTGGGGAGATGAGTCAATGTGGGTGGCCCTGCGCTGGGTGGTGCGCCGCGATCTGATGCTCGCCTTGCGCGGGCGCGGCGAAGTCTTGACCAACCTGATGTTTTTCATCATCGTAGTCAGCCTTTTTCCGCTCGGAGTAGGCCCCGAACGGGAGACGTTGACGGAAATCGCCTCGGGCGTGGTGTGGGTGGCGGCACTGTTGTCTTCCATGCTGGCTCTGGGGCGTTTGTTCTCCAGCGACTACGAGGACGGCTCTTTGGAGCAGTTCATGTTGGCGGCGCACCCTTTGCCGGTGTTGGTGTTGGGCAAGATCCTCGCCCACTGGCTGGTCTCCGGTCTGCCCTTGGTGTTGATGGCGCCGGTGTTGGGGCTCCAGTTGGGACTGGGAGGGGAGGCTCTGTGGGTGTTGATCACCAGCCTGCTGCTGGGGACGCCGGTGTTGAGCCTGTTGGGCGCCGTGGGGGCGGGGCTGACACTGGGGCTGCGCGGCGGCGGGGTGTTGCTGGCCTTGCTGGTACTGCCGTTGTACATCCCGGTGCTGGTGTTCGGGGCCGGCGCGGTGGAGGCGGTGCGCTCGGGCCTGGAGGCCTCGGCCCATTTGTCCCTGTTGGGGGCTTTTCTCGTCGGTAGCTCTCTGCTCGCTCCTTGGGCCGCCAGTGCGGCATTACGCATTTCTCTGGATTGATCCCATGCGCGTGTTCACTAAGGAATTCTGGTTCCAGTTTGCTTCTCCCAAGACCTTCTATCCCTTCGCCGGGCGGCTCATCCCCTGGTTTGCGGGGGCGGCGCTGCTGCTGACGGTGGTGGGACTGTATTTGGGCTTCTTCGTGGCGCCGGTGGATTATCAGCAAGGGAACTCCTACCGCATCATGTTTATCCATGTGCCGGCGGCGTGGATGTCGATGTTCATCTATGTGGTGATGTGCGTCTACGCGGCGCTGGGGCTGGTGCTCAATACCCGGCTGTCGGACATGATGGCGGCGGCCTTGGCACCCACCGGCGCGATGTTCACCTTCCTGGCCTTGTGGACCGGGGCCCTGTGGGGGCGACCCACCTGGGGGACCTATTGGGTGTGGGATGCGCGCCTCACCTCGGAGTTGATCCTGTTGTTTCTCTATCTCGGCTACATGGCCTTGCGGGCGGCCATCGACGATCCTCGGCGGGCGAGCCGCGCCTCGGGGCTGCTGGCACTGGTGGGGGTGGTTAACGTCCCCATCATTTACTTCTCGGTACAGTGGTGGAACACCCTTCATCAAGGGGCCTCGGTGAGTCTGACCTCGGCGCCCACCATGGCCATGACCATGTTCACCGCCATGTTGGTGATGACTTTCGCCTTCTGGGCCTATGCCATCGCAGTGGCCCTGTATCGGGTGCGATTGATCATTCTGGAACGGGAACGCCACGCGCGTTGGGTAGTCGAATTGGCGGAGCAGGAACGATGAACTGGTCCAGCTGGTCCGAGTTCTTTGCCATGGGGGGGCACGCCCTCTATGTGTGGGGTAGTTACGGAGTGACGTTTCTCTTCATGGCGGTGGAGGTCCTGCTCTTGAGGCGTCGGCGGCGCGAGGTGATGCGGCGCGTCCGTCGTTTGGCACGAATGCAGCGAGAGATCAACGAATGAAAAAACGAAGTAAGCGTCTGCTCTTGGTGCTTACCCTGCTGACGGGTATCGGGGTGACGATCACGCTGGTGGTCACGGCCTTCAACGAGAACATGCTGTTTTTCTACAGCCCCAGTGACGTGAAGGCACAGAAGGCGCCCACGGATCGTAGCTTCCGGATCGGCGGTTTGGTGGAAGAAGGGTCTTTGGTGCGTGAAGACGACGGATTGACGGTGCATTTCGTGGTCACCGACAACGCCGAGCGGGTGCCGGTGGTATACACGGGGATCCTGCCGGATCTGTTCCGTGAGGGGCAGGGGGTGGTGGCACAGGGCCGCCTGAGCCCGGACGGTCGTTTCATCGCCGACCAGGTGCTGGCCAAACACGACGAGACCTACATGCCACCCGAAGTGGCCGAGGCATTGGAGCGGGCCAAGGCCCAGCAGTCAGGCAATGCGGCGCAAGTGATGGAGGTGGCCCAGTGATTCCCGAGATCGGTCATTTCGCCCTCATCATCGCCCTGGGGATCTCGCTGGTCCAGTTCGTGTTGCCGTTGGTGGGAGCCCACAAGGGTATCGCGCCGTTGATGGCGGTGGCTCGTCCGGCGGCGCAGGGAGCCTTCGTCTTCGTCGCCATCGCCTTCGGGGCACTGTTGTATGCCTTCGTCACCGATGATTTCTCGGTGTTCGCCGCGGCTCAGTATTCCAATACCCACCTTCCGCTGTTGTACAAGATCTCTGGCGTATGGGGTGGGCATGAAGGTTCGCTGTTATTGTGGATTCTCATGCTCACCGGCTGGGGATTGGCGGTGAGTGTCTACAGCCGTCGCTTGCCCGACGAGATGTCGGCGCGGGTATTGGGTGTGCTGGGTTTCGTGGCGGTGGGATTCTTGCTGTTCATCCTGCTCACCTCCAATCCCTTCGAGCGTCTTCTGCCGCCGCCGCCCGATGGGAAGGACCTCAATCCGCTCCTGCAGGATCCGGGGCTGGCCATCCATCCACCCTTGTTGTACATGGGGTATGTGGGCTTCTCGGTGGCTTTTGCCTTTGCCATCGCCGCCCTGCTCTCCGGGCGTCTGGATGCCACGTGGGCGCGGTGGTCGCGGCCATGGACCACGGTGGCATGGATGTTTCTCACCCTGGGCATCGCCCTGGGAAGCTGGTGGGCCTACTACGAGCTGGGCTGGGGTGGTTGGTGGTTCTGGGATCCGGTGGAAAACGCCTCGTTCATGCCCTGGCTGGTGGGTACCGCCCTGATCCATTCCTTGGCAGTCACGGAGAAGCGCGGCACGTTCAAGAATTGGACGGTGTTGCTGGCCATCATGACCTTCTCCCTCAGTCTGCTGGGGACCTTCCTGGTACGCTCTGGGGTGCTTACTTCGGTTCATGCCTTCGCCACCGATCCCGAGCGCGGGACCTTCATCCTGATGTTCCTGGTGATCGTCATCGGCTTTTCCTTGCTGCTCTATGCCTGGCGGGCGCCGAAGGTCGGTGTGGGGGGTAAGTTCGAGCTGATCTCGCGCGAGTCGTTCCTGTTGGTGAACAACGTGTTGCTGGTGGTGGCTGCCGGTGCAGTGCTTATCGGTACCCTCTATCCCCTGGTGATGGATGCCTTGGGGATGGGCAAGATTTCGGTGGGCCCACCCTATTTCGACAGTGTTTTCGTACCCTTGATGGCGCCGGCGATCTTTTTGATGGGGGTGGGGCCCATCGTTCGCTGGAAGAAGGCCGAGCTGCCCGATCTGGCCACGCGCCTCAAATGGGCCGCGGGGGTCTCCGTGGTCTCCGCAGTGTTGGTGCCGGTGCTGGCGGGACGGTGGTCGTTCATGATCGCCCTCGGGGTAGGGTTGTCGGTGTG
>JALSHN010000034.1 GCA_026982215.1 Gammaproteobacteria bacterium | reverse complement strand
GGATGCCGATGGGCAGGGTGATGATGGCCACCAGCGCCGAGCGGGCATGGAGTAGGAAGAGGATGCAGATGATGGAGACGACGATGGACTCCTCGATGAGCTTCTCCACCAAGTTGTCCACCGCCCGCTCGATGAGCCCGCCGCGGTCATAGACGGTGACGATCTCCACCCCTTCGGGGAGACCGGCCTTGAGTTCCTCGAGCTTCTCGCGCACCCGCTCGATGGTGGCCAGGGCATTCTCCCCCCAGCGCATGATGACCACCCCACCGACCACCTCGCCCTCGCCGTTGAGCTCGGCCAGACCACGGCGCAGCTCCGGACCGAGGTGGACGTGGGCCACGTCCTTCAAGCGGATGGGAGTGCCGTCATCGGGATCCACCCCCACCGGAATGGATTCCAGGTCGGCTACCGAGCGGATATAACCGAGGCCACGCACCATGTATTCGGTCTCGGCCATCTCGATCAGCCGTCCACCCACGTCCTGGTTGGAGCGTTGGATGGCGCGACGCACCTGGGCGAGGCTGATGCCGTAAGCCGCCAGGGCGTTGGGATCCACTTCCACTTGGTATTGCTTGACGTACCCCCCCACCGAGGCCACCTCGGACACCCCGGGCACGGTCTGTAACGGATAACGCAGATACCAGTCCTGGATGGAGCGCAATTGGGCCAGGTCGTGGCGGCCGCTGCGGTCCACCAGGGCGTACTCGTAGATCCACCCCACCCCGGTGGCGTCGGGCCCCAGGGTGGGTGTCACCCCCGGCGGCAGACGCTTGGCGGCGTAGTTGAGGTATTCCAGCACCCGCGAGCGGGCCCAGTAGAGATCGGTGCCATCCTCGAAGAGGATGTAGACGAATGAATAACCGAAGAAGGAATACCCCCGGACCACTTTCGACCCCGGTACCGCCAGCATGGCGGTGGTGAGGGGATAGGTCACCTGGTCCTCCACCACCTGGGGGGCCTGGCCGGGATATTCGGTGAACACGATCACCTGGACGTCGGAGAGGTCGGGGATGGCGTCCAGGGGGGTGTTCTTCACCGCCCAGATACCCACCGCGGTGATGAGCACGGTGAACAGCAGGATCTGGAACTTGTCCTTGAGGGAGGCCTCGATGATGCGTTCGATCATGGCGCGGCCTCACCTTCGCTGTCGTCCAGGCTGAAATCCGACATGTCCATGTCTTCGTCCAGGCTCATGTCACCCATGTCCATGTCCGCGTCCATGGCCATGTCGTGGCCCTGGTGGCCGCCGGCCTGATCGGCCTTCATCGCCTCCAACATTTTGGCAGTGGCCTCCTTGAGCTTGGATTCGGAGTCGATGAGGAATTGGGCCGAGGTCACCACCTGCTCACCTTCCGAGAGCCCGGAGAGCACCTCCACCCAACCGTCGGACTCCACTCCCAGGGTCACCTCCCGGGGCTCGAACTTGCCCGGCTCACGCACCACGAACACCTGCTCGCGCACGCCCGAGCGCACCACCGCCTCGGCCGGGATCACCAGCACGTTCTCCCGCGCTCCGGCATGGAGGCGGATGTCGGCAAAGAGGCCAGGCTTGAGCAGTCCCTCGGGGTTGTCGAACTCCAACCGCACGCGGTTGGTGCGGGTACGCTCGTTCATCATCGGGTAAATGAAAGTGACCTTGCCGTGGAACACCCGACCGGGCACGGCACGCACCCGCATCTCCGCCGGATCACCTACCTTCACCCACGGCAGCTCGTCTTCGTAGACGTCCACATACACCCACACCCGGGAAAGATCAGCGATGAGATAGAGCTCGTCCTTGGGAGTGACGTACTGCCCCTCGCGGGCGCCGATGTGCATCACCGTGCCCCGGTAGGGCGAGTGGATGTGCAGGGTACGCAGGATCTTGCGGTCCTTGCGCAGCGCCTCGATCTGGTGAGGCGGCACGTCCAACAGCTCCAACCGCTCGCGGGCACTGTCCAACAGGGCCTGGGCGGTACGCCGGGACTCGCGCGAGGCGTTCTTGCCCAGAGACTCCCAATTGGCCAGGGCCACCAGATACTCGCGCTCGGCGGCCACCAGCTCGGGCGAATAGAGCGATAACAGAATGGTGTCACGATCCACCTCGGTACCGGTCTCGTCCACCTGCAGTTTCTCGATCCAGCCCGAGGTCTTGGGGTGCAGGCGCGCCAGATGGCGCTCGTCCAGATCCACCTTGCCCAACGCGGCCACGGTATGGGCCAGGGTGCGCCGCTCCACCGCCGCCACCCGCACACCGATGTTCTGGACAATGACCGGATCGATCTTCACCGTGCCGGCCGGCTCGCCGGAGCCGCCCTCTTCATCGGCATAGACCGGGATGTAATCCATTCCCATCTCGTCCTTGGCCGGCACCGGCGAGGTGATCGCCGGGTTCATCGGGTTGCGGTAATAAAGGATCTTGCGTTCTTTCTTGGGCTGTTCCTCGTCGGCATAGACCGGGATGTAGTCCATCCCCATCTCGTCCTTAGCCGGCACCGGCGAGGTGATCGCCGGGTTCATCGGGTTGCGGTAGTAAAGGATCTTGCGCCCCGATTGCTCTTGTGATGCCGGGGTATCGGCCCCTTCACCGCCACCACCGCCGGCCAGCCACCATCCCCCCGCGGCGCCAATGATCAACGCCACCGCGGCCACACTCAGATTACGGATGTTCATGATTCAGCTCCTTTCCCAGCTCCGCCTCCAGGGCGGCCAGGGCCCGCCAGGCTTCTCCATAGGTCTGCCAATAGCGGGCGTCGTATTCGTCCAGGGTCACTTCCGCACGTACCACATTGATGAACTCCGCCTTGCCCACCTGATAGCTGGACAGCATCGCCTCCACCGTCTGCTGGGCCTGGGGCAGGATGCTTTCCCGGTAGAGATCGGTCTGCTCACGGGCGCTGCGATAATCCGCCAGATAGGCCCGGATCCTCGCCTCGATACGATCGCGCAGGGCCTGCCAGCGGGCGCGGATCTCGCGGTAACGGGCATGAGCCTCGTCCACCGCCCGATCCTGTTTGCGATCGGCATAAAGCGGCACGCTCACCCCCAGCCGCAGGCTGTAGAGGTCGGTGCGATCATCGCGCCAGCCATAGCTGGCCGAGGCGGTAAAATCGGGCAGCCGCTCACGGCGCGCCAGAGCCACCGCCCGCTCGGCGGCACGTAACTCGGCGGCCAGGCGTTGCAGATCCGGATTGTGGGCCCGCGCCGTTTCGATCAAGGTCATCACCTGTGCCCCCTCGAAGGGTGGCGGCAAGGGCGGCGCCTCGCTGGGCAAGGTGGGTACCGGGCCGGGATCGCGGGAGAGCAATCGGATGAGCTCGGCACCCGCCGACGACCGGCGGGCCCGCAAGGCCAAACGCCGATCCGCCAACCGTTCCTTCTCCAACTGGGCCAACAACACATCGCCCTGAGTACCCCGTCCCACCTGATAACGGGTCTGGGCCACCTCGATGAGGCGATCCACCAAGTCTTCGCTGCGCTGCAGGGCCTCCAGGGCGCGATCGATGGAGAACACCGCCCACCAGGCCCGGATCACCTCGGCCCGCAGCCGCAGGCGCACGTCCTCCAGGGCATGTCCTCCGGCCTCGGCACGCTGGGCGGCGATCTGTTCGCGCAGATTCAGCTTGCCGGGATAGGGCAGGCGTTGGCTGACGCCGATCTGAAGTTGGGTCATCGGCGTCTGGGTGAGATCGAAGCCATCGATGGGCAGGTTGGCGGCACCAAAGGCCACCATGGGGTCGGGCAACGCACCGGCCTGGGGCACCCGTGCCTGCAAGGCCTCCAGTCGCGCCTGGGCCGCTTTGAGATCCGGGTTGGCGGCCAAGGCTTCGCGCAGCGCCGCCTCCAATGTCAACGGCTCGGCGTGAACGGTCGCCATGGCCAGGGCCAGTGTGCCCACCCCCAACCAGCCCACCAGGCGCCGCCTCAGCACGTCGCCTCCTCCTCGGCCACCTCGATGAGCGGGCAGAGCACGTCCCAACGGGGCGGGGCATCGTCGATGGCCTCCCAGCGCCGGCGAATGGCCTCCATTCTGGTCAGGCGCTGCGCCAACTCCTCCTGGCGACGCCGTTCCTCCTCGATATGTTGGCGCAGCAGCTCGCGCACCCGCGGACAAGGGGAGCGGCCATGATCCACATCATCCAGCACCGCGGCGATCTCCCGCAGGGAGAACCCCAGGCGCCGCATGCGGGTGATGAAACGCAGCCGTTGTTCCTGTTCCTCATCGAACAGTTTGTAACCGTTGTGGGGATCGCGGCGTGCCATCAACAAGCCGAGGCGCTGATAGTGACGCACCGTCTCCGCCGTCACCCCCACGCGATCGGCCAGGGCCTTCACTTTGTACAACATGGAAATCACCTCACTTTTTCAGCAAATACTTGATCAAGGCGAGAACGAGCAGGACGATCACCGCCCAAAAGAGGACCGGGAAGATCCAGTGCCAACCGCTCATCCAAGCGCCCATTCCGCTCATGCCGGGCATCTCATGCATCATGATCACCTCCGGGTAGCCCCAGGGAGTGCAGGGCACGCCGTGGGACGACCCTGCGCGAGACGGCGACCCCGAGGCATGGGAGCCGAGCGGAAAGGCATCGCGTGACAGCGGGAGAAGCCAACAATCCCCCGACTCAGCACCGCGGTGACCGATGCCTTCCGGGCAGGAACCCAGCCCGAGGCGGCCCGTTCAGATGCGGACTTGGGGGGGAGGGGTATCGATGGAAAGGGCGGGGTCCGCCCAGGAAGAAAGGAAAGCCGGGGGAGAGAATTGCAATGCCACCCCCCCCCGTGTCGGCGCCCCGTTCACCGCGGCGATGCACAAGGCGCAATGGGTGCAGCCATGTTCACAGGGATCGGCGGCCTGAGCATGATGGTCGCCTCCTCCCTCATCTCCAGCCACTGCCGCCACATGATCGACCGGCCCCATGGGGGCGCCAGCCATCACCTGGGGGAGTCCCCCCATGAGCAGTACGAAGATGAGCAGAACATGAACGAGTTTCATGACCTTCTTATACGACCGATCCCGCACCAGGTCAAGGAAATAAACCAAGCGCAACACCTGGGAATAAGGCGCCTCGCCCCGAACCCGCCTTGACGCTTGACCCATTGGGCATCACTGCCTACACTTCACCACGTCTTTGGTAATTTTTTACCAAAAATTTCAGCCCCGTTTCAGGCAGCCTCGTGATAATCGACCCTGCCAACCCCACAAGGAGGAGGACTCAAGCCATGTTCAAGCGATTGCTCACCCTCATCCTCGCCGCCTCGTTATTGGCGGCCTGCGATGTCATCAACCAGAATGCGGCCCTGCGGGACCAGCTGGCCTCGCTGAATCTGGTGATCCGCGATACCGCGTCCGCCCTTGGTCAACTGCGCAGCCAGCTCCCCCAGGCGGTCTGGGTGCAACTCTATCGGGTGGAGGCCGTCGATGAGAACGGCAACACCACCCCCCTCTACGACGCCGGCAGCAACGGTGAGGCGGTGAACCTGGTCTCCCCCAGCGACGTCGCCCGGCTGCTGGAATCCGTCACCCTCCCGCCGGGACACTACGTCCGGCTCAATCTGGTGCTGGCGACCACGGTGACGGTGATCGAGAACGATGGCACCAGCCGGAATTACACCGTACCCAACACCACGCCGCCGGACTTCACCCTGCCCATCGACTTCACCCAGCCGCTGAACTTGGCGGGTGGCGACATCCGTACCCTGGCCCTCAACATCGATGCCCAGAAACTGCTCGACCTGCTGACCGCCAGCAATGACACCCTGGCGCTCGATCAGATCCTGAGCGCCGAAGACACCCCGCCCGACCAGCTTCCCGGCATCGAGGCACGCCTGGACGGCACCGTGGTCTCGGTGGACGTCGCCAACGGCACCTTCCTGCTGCGGCGTGACGGCAAGCCCCAGGTACGGGTGATCCTCCATAGCCTGGCGGTGATCATCGATGAGAAGACCAACCAGTCCCTCACCCTGGCCGCGGTGCAGGCCGGCGACGAAGTGGAGGTCTTCGGGCGCTTCGACTCACTGAATCTGCTCATCGAGGCCGTGGCGGTCTCGGTGGAT
>JALSHN010000033.1 GCA_026982215.1 Gammaproteobacteria bacterium | reverse complement strand
GGCCCGTTCCGCCCGCCGCCGTTGGGTATCGCCGCGCACCCGCAGATTCAGGTCGCGCAGCATCTGCAGATCGTCCTCCACCGCCCGCCCCGGGGTGGTGAGGTAATTGCCGATCATCACGCCCGAAGCCCCGGCGAAGAAGATCATCGCCTGAAGATCGCGCAGGAAGCGACGCCCACCGGCGATGCGGATCTCGGCACGGGGCAGGAGATAGCGGAACACGGCGATGGTCTGGAGGATCTCCAACGGTGCCATGGGTTCGCGGTCTCCCATGGGCGTGCCGGGAATGGGGTTGAGGAAATTCAACGGCACCGATTCCACCCCCAGGCGGCGCAGGGTATCCGCCAGTTCGATGCGTTGCTCCAGGCTCTCGCCCATCCCCAGGATACCGCCGGCGCAGACCCGCAGACCGGCGGCACGGGCGGCCTCGATGGTGTCGATGTTTTCTTGGTAGCTGTGGGTGGTGCACACCTGGTCGAAGAAACTCTCGGCAGTCTCCAGATTGTGGTGGTAGTTCTCCAGCCCCATGGCCTTGAGTTCACGGGCGGTGGCCTCGTCCAGGGCACCCAGACTGGCGCAGCGCCCCACGTCGCTGTGCTCCGCCAATGCCGCAAGGTAGTCGCGCAACTGGCGGCGTTCCTTGTCGCTGCGCACCCCCCAGCCCTTGGAGACGATACCGAAATCGGCCACTCCCCACTCCCGGGCCTGGCGGGCCTGGGCCAGCACCTCCTCAGTGGGGAGATAACCGTGCACCGGGGCATCGGTCTGATAATGGCCACTCTGGGCACAGAACCGGCAGTTCTCCGAACAATTACCCGAGCGCACGTTGCCGATGGCGCAGACCTCGATCTCATCACCGCGGAAATGGCGACGGATACGGTCGGCCCCGGCCATCAAGGCACTGAGATAGTCCGGCTCCAGGCGGATCAACCATTCCCCTTCCGACACGCTCACTTCGCCGCCGGTCAACACACGCCTGGTGAGGGCATCGATACGGTCGTAGACTGAGACATCGAGCATCTTGGGGATCTCCAGAGTCGAGAATGGGGAATGGCGGCCATGATAAGACCCGGCCCGAGCCTGTCAACCAACAAGACCCGCTCAGGTTGACGCCATGCGCTGGCTGCGCCACTGGCTGCCCAACCAATGCCCTCTGTGTCAGGCGGTCCACGCCAGCGACGCCTGGCTGTGCTCCCTCTGCCTAGGGGCCCTGCCCCGTCCCGGCCCGAGCTGCCCCCGTTGCGCCGACCCCCTGCCCGAGACCCGGCTGTGCGGGGCCTGCCTGCACAAGCCACCGCCGCAATGGCGCACCCTCGCCGCCCTCCGCTATGCCCCACCGGTGGATACGCTGATCCAGGCGCTGAAATTTCATGGCCGCCTCGGTTTGGCACACGACCTGGGAGCGCTGTTGGCCGGGGCTGTGGAGGGACAAGCCGGGGAACGCCCCGCCGCCCTGTTACCCGTTCCCCTGCACCGCGGCCGGCTGCGGGAGCGGGGTTTCAACCAGGCCCTGGAGATCGCCCGCATCACCGCCCGACGGCTCGGCCTGCCCCTGTGGCGAGGGGCACGGCGCATCCGTGCCACTCAGCCGCAATCGGCCCTCGACGCCCATCGGCGTCGCGGCAATCTGGCAGGCGCCTTTGCCATCCGGGGAAGGCCACCCCGCCATGTGGCGCTGGTCGACGACGTGATGACCACCGGCAGCACCACGGCCGCCCTGGCCCGGGCCCTGCTCGAAGCGGGTGCGGAACGGGTGGAGGTGTGGGTGGTGGCCCGGGCGGGCCAGTGAGGTGACCTCAGACCAGACCGTGTTCCAGGGCCTTGGCCACTGCCTGGGTGCGGGTGGTCACCTCCAGTTTCTGCAGGATGTTCTTGACGTGTACCTTCACCGTCCCCGGACTGATGCCGAGAATGATGCCGATCTCGTCGTTGGACTTGCCCTCCTTGATCCAGGCCAGCACCTCCCGTTCCCGGGGCGAGAGACGGATGGGCTCGGTGCGGGGCAGCTCGGTGGCCAAATTCACCAGGGCCAAGTGCAGATGGGGCACCATGATCTCCAGCAAGGCCGCCTCACGGTCTCCCCAGCGATCGACGTTGGCCAGGGCGAAGTAACTGGCCGCCTTGGACTTGATGTCGGCCATGCCATGGCCCACCAGATTGCGGAAACCATGCTCCTGGGCCGCCTTGACCCACCCCTTGGGCACCCCACCGTCTGCGCCATCCACCTGCTGCAGATCGACGTATTGCGGCACCTTGCTCTGCACCCACCAGCGAGCCACCGGGCTAGTGAGCCGGCCGTCTCGAGAAATCACTTGGCGCAGATAGCCCTCGGGGAAGTTGACGTTCAGGTGACAGAGGACATAATTCTCCGGCGTGCTGCCGATGCCGCAGGCGAAATGGCCATGGGGAATGAGCTTACGAAAACCGGGATAGACCCACTCCAGGAAATCCTCCCGACATTCCACGTCGTGGCAGGCCTCGATGAGGCCGAACAGGATGCGCAACTCCTCGGTGGTCAGATCCGTCGTGTCACCGAGCTGGTCCATGGTCCCCTCCTTGACAAAACGCTGCCGACCCAGCACAGGCGGGCTCAGTGTACAATGAAACAGCCTGTCATCAACAGATCACCCGATCAGCTTATACCCCATGAGTGAAGAAGAACGTCGCGCACTGGAACACATCCTCCGCCTGCAAGGCAATATCAAGGTCTACGGCGGCATCGCCATCGGCATGTTATTGTTGATTATCTTCTTCACCTTCCCCCATCTGCTGGACAACGCGCCATTGTCCTTTTTCCTCGGCGAGATGGTCTTCGCCGCCCTGCTAGTGCTGGCACTGATTTTCGGCAACCGTCTCTCCTTCGCCCTCGCGCGACTGTGGCTGCGCGGCGAGACCTACCGGCGCCTGTTCACCCGCCTCGACCCTCGCGACGTCACCGTCCCCGTGGAAGAACTGATCCGTCGCCTCGACGATCGCTGAGCCTGCACACCGCTCTCTTCGTACAATTCCAGCAAAAATCCACCTTCCCGTCATAGAACTCTGGTTCCAGGGGAACAACAAACCAATGTGCAGCACACAGACCGCACAAGCTGGTGGCTTTCTGGCAAAAAACATCGTCCATCCTCAAGTTCCCGTCACTCCATCCGATACCGCTCCCACCCGAACAAAAACACTAACTCAATAGTTTTACTCGGGTTTTACCCCGATTCCGCTGTCCACCAGGCGGAGTCCAACACCAAACCATCTTCAAATAAAGGGAGACTACGCAAATGGAACAACGAAAACGGCCATTTCTGCCGATTTGGGCGTCATTATTGCTCGTTTTCCTAAACCTTCCGCTGGGGGTCCAGGCCGAATTAGTGGTGATCGGCCACAAAGACCTGGCCATCGATGCCATCACTGCGGAGCAAGCCCGCAAGATCTGGCTGGCCAAACTGCACAAACTCCCGGGCACCGGCAAATTGGTGGTGGTGGACCAAGCCACCGACAGCGAAGCATACCACCAGTTCTATCGGCAGGTGGTGAAGAAGAAACCCAAACAGATCAAGGCCTATTGGGCCAAACTGGCCTTCACCGGCAAGGGCTTCCCGCCGGAGAAGCTGGACGACGAGAATGCGGTGGTGGAATGGGTCGCCTCTCAGGCCAACGGTCTGGGATATGTGGATCGTTCTGCTGTGGATGATCGCGTCAAAGTGCTGCTCAGCGTGCAATGAGATCCAAGGAGGAAGCCCCAATGAAACACATCAAACACACCACCCTGGCCGCCACCTTGGCCCTGCTGTTGCCCCTGGGCGCCCAGGCGGTGGAATTCGGCATCTTCGCCGACGTCACCGCCTCGGACACCACCAACGCCGGCGACAACCCTGGCTTCGCCTTGGGTATGCTGGACTTCTATGCCACCCAGGCCATCTCCGAGCGTTCACGCGGCTTCGTCGAGCTGGTGTTCGAAAACGGTCCCGACGGGATGGTCACCGATCTGGAGCGGCTGTGGGTCTCTTATGCCGTCGACACCCGACTCAATCTGGCCGCCGGCCGTTTCCACTCCCCCCTGGGCCAATGGAACCGTCGCTATCACCACGGCGCCATCCTCCAGGACACCGTCTCCCGCCCCTTCTTCCTCGACTACGAAGATGGTTCTTCCGCGGTACTGCCGCTGCACATCGTCGGCCTCATGGCCAACGGTGAGCTGGAGAGCGAAGGCGGCACCTTCAGTTATGAGTTCGCCGTCGCCAATGGCCCTTCCATCGACACCAGCAACGGGTATCACCCGGCCGCTGAGGTCAAGCCCGAGATCGACATCAACGTCGCCTCGGACCCCAATCGCGACAAGAGCCTGCTGGCACGGCTGGTCTATCAGCCCATGAGCCTGCCGCTGGAGTTCGGAGCATTCGGCATGCGCAACGTGGTCGCCGACTCCGCCAGCAGCGGCAACATCGAGGGTGGCCGCTATGGTGACCCCCTGGTGGAACAAATGGTCTACGGCCTGGATGCCGCCGCCGAGCTGGGACGCCTGGAGCTGCTGGGGGAAATCTACCGCTTCCGCAACAAAAACCGCGTCGGTGTCCCGGGCAGCTATGACGCCACCGCCTACTACCTCCAGGTGGGAGCCCGCGTGCACGAGCGTTTCAAACTCGTCGGCCGCTACGCCAATCTCGACTTCGACGAGAACGACAGTTATTTCCGCCTACTAGGCACCGAAAGAATGGATCGACTGGTGGCCGGGGTACGTTTCGACCTCGACGAGGCCAGCACCGTGAAATTCGAACTCAGCCGTTCGCGCCCGGAGGAACATGCCGACTACACCACCTATTTCGTCCAATGGGCGTTCATCATCCCCTAGGCCTCCACTGAGACGGCCCGGCAACGGGCCGTCCTTTCCCCAGGAGAGAGAGGATGAAACGGCTGCAAGACCTGCGTATTCGCGACAAGATCCTTGCCGTCGCCCTGGTGGGAGCGGTGGGATTCGCCGCCTATCTCGGCCTGCTCTATCAGGCGGTGGAACAGACCTCCAGCGCACTGCAAGAAGCCCGCGAGGTGGATTTTCCCGTCCTGGAAGCGGCCCAGGCCAACCTCATGCGCCTGGAACGCCTGGAAGAGCTGTGGCAGAGTGCCGCGATCACCGCCGACGAGGACCTGCTGGAAAAGGGCGAGGAGCTGGCCGAGGCGGTGCACAACCAGTTCCAGGCAATCATCCGCCTCACCCCCCAGGCCGGCGAGAGCGTTCACAAACTGCAGAGCCTGTTCGACGACTACTACCAGCAGGCCCTCGGCTTTACCCGCGCAATGATCGAAGGCGAACTCTCACCGAGCGAGCTGCGCCACCACTCACAAAACCTGGATGCCTCTCGCCAACAGCTCGTCCAGGCCTTACAGCAGTTTCACCAGGAAAAATACCAGCATTTCCACCAAGCGCTGTTTCAGGTGGATCAGGCCAATCACGACAACCTGTCGTGGGGGCTGGCCATCGGGGTAGTGATCACCCTCGCGCCTCTGGCGGCGGCGTTTTTCATCGGTCGTGACGTGAGCCGGGGCATCGGCAAAATCACCCAGGCCATGAGCCGTCTGGCCGAGGGCGATCTCACCACGAACATCCCACCCCACCACAGCCGGGACGAGATCGGCCGACTCATCGACGACTACAACGACACCCAGGCGCAATTGCGTGAACTGATCGACGGAGTTATCCAGGGTGTGATCCATCTGCTCACCGTCACCGACCTGCTGCTGGGGGCGATGCGCAAGACCACTGAAAGCGTCGATCGCCAGCGCCAGGAGACCGAACATTTGGCGGGTATCATCGACGAGATGTCGCGCACCGTGAGCGAGGTGACCGACCACACCCGACAAGCGGCCCATTCCAGCGAACAGGCCGGGGAGCAGGCCCGAAACGGTCACGCCGCGGTGAGCGGCAGCGCCCGTTCCATCGGCAAACTGGCCGACGACGTAGTTCAGGCCGCCACCACCATCGAGACCCTGGCGCGCGACAGCGAGGCCATCGGCGCAGTGCTGGACGTAATCCGCGAGATCACCGAACAGACCAATCTGCTGGCGCTGAACGCCGCCATCGAGGCCGCCCGCGCCGGAGAACAGGGACGTGGTTTCGCCGTGGTGGCCGACGAGGTACGCACCCTCGCCTCACGCACCCAGGAATCGACCCACGAGATCCAGGCCA
>JALSHN010000032.1 GCA_026982215.1 Gammaproteobacteria bacterium | reverse complement strand
GGCGCTGGGGGAGGCGGGTATCGCCTATCGGTCATTCGGTTCTGCCTTGGGGGGCTGGCGCGGTGATCAGGGCGAGGGGCATCCGGGCTTGGGGGCGCAATGGCGGGGGTATGCCGCCCATATGAACACGCCGGTCTTCCGTGCGGGCTTGACGGACATGTTGGAGTGGGCGGCGGAGGTGGGGGTGGTGGCCCTGTTGTGTGCCGAGCGGGATCCCGCTCGTTGCCATCGGTCGCTGATCGCCGATGCCTTGTCTTGTTCGGGGGTGACGGTACGCCACGGAATGGTGCCGGGGCAGTGGTTTGTGCATCGGCCCCACCCGGCCCTGCGCTGTGAAGGCGAGGCGCTCTTTTACGACCGCGGCATGAGTCTGGGGTTGTGGGGGTGAGTGAGGGCTGACTTTCTAGGATGGGCGGGGGTCATTCCCCGCCCTGGTCCTTTTTCTTGGGGCGATGGGGGCGGGTCTTGCCGTAGGTCCCTCGCCAGATCTTGCCGCGGCGGGTGCGACGGTCGCCTTTGCCCATGGGTTCTCCCTCCAAGTGCATGAATCAGGGGCGAAAAATGATAGCTCGCCTTGGGATTGGATGCCAGGGGGCGGTCTTCATGGCGCCGGAAGCAGCGCCTGGATGGCCTGGTCCAGTTGCAGCAGGAAGTCGCTGCGGCGGATGATCAGACGGTCGGGTTGGGGGGCATCGGCCTCGAGTTCACCGTCGGCGCTGATGAGGACGGTGGGGATGCGTTGGTTGGGGCCTTCTTGCAGCCGCAGGGCGGCCAGCAGCGCAGGGGCATCGAGGTTGCCCAGGTGGCGGGCGCAGAGGAGCAGGTGGAAGGGTTGGTGTAGCAGCCGGCCCAGGGCCTCGAGGCCGTCGCTGAGGCGGGTGACACGCAGGCCGTGGTTGCGGGCCAGTTTTTCCATGAGCAGGGCTAGGGTGGGGGAGGGTTCCACCAGCAGGGCGTGGGGGGCGTTGTCTTCCAGCGTTTCCAGCCGGGTGCGCAGGGGGGTGTCGTCCCGGCCTTCGCGGGCATGACGACCGATGTCGCGCAGCAGGTCGAGGTAGGCGAGGATCTGGTCGATGGTACCGCGGTCGGCGCCGTCGTCGGCCAGGTGTTCCAGGCGGTTTTCCAGGGCGTGGCAGGCGGCGCTGAGCAGTGGCAGGCCGTGGGTGCCGCCCAGGCCCTTGAGGCTGTGGACTTCGCGGTAGAGGGCCTGGAAGCGTTCTTGGTGTTTTTGCGGTTGCTCGAGGCCCAGGGTGAGGTGTTCCAGGCGTTGCAGGCGTTCTTCCAGGCCATCGAGGAATTGCGCCCGCAATTGGTCGAGGAGCGTTTCTAGTGGGTTGGCCATCAGGCGGGGCCTCGTCGTTCCCAGAGGGTTTGGACTTGTTGCGCCAGTTGCATCGGGTCGAAGGGTTTGGCGATGGTGCCCAGGGCGCCGAGGGTTTGGTATTGGCGGCGGGCCTGGTCGTCGGCGCGGCCGGTGAGGAAGATGACCGGCAGCTCTGCTCCTTGTGGGGTGGCGCGGAGCTCGGCCAGCAGTTGCGGGCCGTCCATGTCGGGCATGAGGACGTCGAGCAGGGCCAGTTGCGGTTGCTCTGTAGCCACGGCGGCAAGGGCCTCGGTGCCGTTTTGGCACAGGGTGACGCGGTAGCCGCCGATTTGTTCCAGGGCCAGTTGGGCAATGGCGCCCAGTTCGGGTTCGTCGTCGACGTAGAGGATGCGTTGCAATGGGGGCATGGTCGTGTGCTCTAGAATGGGTGCGGGTTCATTGTCGGCAGTGAGCGGGGGGAGTTTAGATGGTCGGGTCTTGGGACGGGGGGATGGTGGAACGGGCGGTGGTGGTGGACGATCTGCGTCGGGTGTCCAGTCGTTGGGCGAGGCCGGTGGGTTGGCAACGCGGGACGGCGGTGGTGTTGGCGCCGGGGGCAGGGGCGCCGATGGATCATCCTTTCCTGCGTTTCATGCAGCGGGCGTTGGCGGCGCAGGGTTTTTTGGTGGTGAGTTTCAATTTTCCCTATCAGGAGGCGGGGCGGCGGGCGCCGGATCGGGCGCCGGTGTTGGAGGCCACTTGGCGGGCGGTGTTGGCGGCGGTGCGTGATGAGACCCCGGCGCGCCTGATTCTGGGGGGCAAGAGCATGGGAGGCCGGATCGCCGCCCAAGTGGCGGCGGCGGGGGCGCCTTGTGACGGTCTGGTGTTTCTCGGTTATCCCCTCCATCCTCCTGGGCGGACCGAACGCCTGCGGGATGCACCGTTGCGGGTCCTGCGGCAACCCTTGTTGTTCGTTCAGGGGGAGCGAGATCGTTTGTGCGATCTGGGCCTGTTGCAGGTGATCCTGGGGGAGTTGTCGGCGCCGGTGAGTCTGCATGTGGTCGCTGAGGGGGATCACTCTTTCAAGGTGCCCAAGCGGGCCGGCCGGGACGAGCGGGCGGTGTGGGCGGAGGTGGCCTCGGTGGTGGGGCATTGGATAGGTGAATACTGCCTCTGATCGGTGGTCAGGGGGTGTGGTCGTGGTTGGGGGGCTCGGGAGGTTCATCCGCGGTGTTTTCCCCACCAGGCCCAGCGCCCGGATCCGACGGCGGTGCCCCCGCGCCTTCCGGGGCATGGTCGTCGGGGTCGGGGCTGGCTTGGCCAGTTTCCCCGCCACCTTCGCCCCGCGATTCGTCAGGACCGGTCTCTTCCCCGAGGCCATCGGGCTGATCCGGAGCACCGTGGTTGTTGGAGGCATCGCCTGAGTCGTTGTTGTCGCCGTGGGGTTTGTTGCCGTTGTCGCTGTCCTCGTTCTGGCAGCTCCAATTGATTCCGTCGGTGCTGGTGCATGCCACCCGCTGGCCGTCGTTGAGGGGGTCGCTGGTGGTGATGGCGATGCCGGCGATGTGGGGTTGACCGTCGATGAGCTGTACGGTGCCTTGGAGTTGCCAGTCGCTGTCGTCTTCGCGTTGTAGCCGGGCGATGGCCCAGGCGTCGCCGTCGGCGTAGACCCGCAGTTCCACCCAGTCACCGGGGGCGAGGTCGTCGAGGCTGAAGCGGGGGCCGTCGTCCATGAGGGTGAGGGCGGTGACGCGATAGCGGGTGCCGAGGACGGTGAGGGTGCGTGTGTCGCCGTCGAGGGTTTCGATGCGGGCGTGGACCTCGGCGGTTTCTTGCTGACGGGGGCGGATCTCGAGTTCTTCCACTTGCAGTTGGCCCTGGGCGTCGAAGCGGCCCCGAATTTCCACTCGATCGCCGTTTTGTAGTTGAGCGAGGAGGTGGGCAGGGAGGTTGATGGCTTGGCCGTTGAGGGTGACGGTGTCGCCCTCGATGACGATGATGCCTTCCAGTTCCACTTCCCGCCCGGGCTGAGGAGCAGGTTGGCCGGGGAGGGCCTCTTCGATTTCGATCTCACGGGCGTTCAGAATGCCGTTTTGCAAGGTGCCGCTGACCTTGATCACCGTGCCATTGGCAAGGGTGCCCTCCAGGCTTGCACCTTGGTAGTGGATAGTGAGGGCGCCGATTCGGAAGGTGCCGTTGGCTTGGTCGAGGTTTTGGATGCGCCCGCGCAGTTCCATCGTCTCGGGGGCGCTGTCTTTGAGTTCGATGCGGGCGGCGAGCAGGCCGGTGGCGGTGGCGAAGCCGGAGATCTCCACCACGTTGCCGGGGGTGAGCTGGTCGAGGGTAGTGATCTGGGCGTTGCCTTCGAAGACGGTGTAGGGGTCGGTCTCGATGGTCTGACCGAGGACGGTGAGGGTGCCGCTGGTGGCGCCGGGGGTGAGGCTGTTGCTTTCCACCGGTCCCAGCAGGTTCTTGCGGTAGGCCACTTCGCGGGCCCGGCCGGTGGTGCCGTCGGCGTCGAGGGTGCCGCTCAAGGTGACTACCATGCCGACGGCGAGTTGGCTTTCGTCCAGCGCTTGACCGTCCACCAGGATGGTGGCGCCGTCGGTGAAATATTCCACTCCGCCGACGAAGATGGAGCCGAAGCCGGTGATGACGCCGGTGGTGGTGATTTCGGTGCCGGTGGCACCGGTGCCGGTCTCGCCGCCGCCGGTGTAGGCGCAGGCGCCGATGGCGGCGGCCAGGGTGAGGGCGATGAGGCGCAGTCGGGAGCTCATGGCGTGGGATCTCCTTTGTCACCCGTTTCGGGCGTGTTCGGGGGTTCGTCTTCGAAATAATAGAGGCCGATGCCGGCGGCGCGTCGGCCGCTGCCGCCGGCATCGGGGTTGACGTCGCGGTCGTGGGCGGCCATTTCCCGGTCGAGGCGTTCGAGGAAGGTCTGCCCTTCGCGGACCAGGATGGCGCGCAGGATGGGGATGAATTCTTCCGGGAGGTTGTCGTAGTAGACCTTGCGTTGGAACAGGGGCGGTTTGGCCTCGCCGTGGATGTTGCGGTCGATGGTGTCGATGAGGCCGGCGACGTCGGTGCCGAGGATGTGGAGTTTTTCCGCCTCGCCGGCGCGGGGGATGTAGGCCGGGGCGGTGAGGCGCAGCAATTCGCCCTCTCGAACCACCACCCCCACGGCGAGGAGTTCGTCGAGGATGGCGCGCACCGGGATGTCGCCGGAGTGGGCCCGGACCAGGCTGGTGAAGCTGGGTTCGCCTTCCAGGGGCAGGGGGAGGGGGCGGCCTTGTTCGTCTTGGAAACGGGGGTCGTGGACCCAGCCCCAGACCACCCGGGCGGCCCGGTGGTAGCGTTGGATGTCGATGCCGTCGTCGCTGGGGGGGAGGTTGCGGATCCGGGCCACCTCTTTGCGGGTGAGTCCGGTGAGGGTGGCGATGCGCGAGTCGCTCATCTTGCGCCGGCCCACCTGGAAGTCGCGGGCGGCGACTTCCACGTAGGCCCGCTTGGCCAGTTCGCAGAAGGCCTTGTGGGCGATGCCGTGACGCAGCAGCAGCCGCACCAGCGGCTTGAGCAGCTTGAGGACGGCGTGTTGCAGGGCGCTGTGGCTGTCTTGGCTCATGGTGAAAAGGGGGGCGGCGAGGCCGCCCCCGTTGGGCTCAGTCGTCCATTTCGATCTGTTGGACCATGAGATTACCCGAAGCATCCACGGTGACGGTCATTTCCACTTTGTCACCATCGTTCATGGTCGGGGCCGGGGAGCTCATGCCGGAGAGGTCCAGGGTCAGCGGCCCCACCTGTACCTGGGTGCTGGTGCTGGGGTCGAGCTGGACTGAGCCCTCGATCTTCATGGGTTCGTCGGCAGCGGCGTCGTCGCGCTCCATTTTCAGCGCCACCCAGGTGCCGTCGGCCTCTTGGTAGAGTTTCACTTCCAGCCAGTCGTTTTGGGCGATGTCGTTGATGTCGAAATATTTCTCGCCCATTTCGCTGTCGTCGCGTTTGAGGGTCTCGTTGGTGATTTTAACCTCGACCCCGCCGGTGAGGGTGACGGTGCCGGCGGCGGGATCGACGCTCTCCACCCGTGCCGCCATCTCCAGTTCGCCCTTGGGCTTGGACTTGGCCTCTTCGGCCACTAGGATGCCCTCGGCGTTCACCCGACCTTCCACTTTGATCTTGAGGCCGGTGGCCAGGTCGGCGAGGGCCAGGCCTTCCAGTTCGGCACCGTCGAGTTGGACGGGTTGGCCGTTGATCTCCACCAGCCCTTTGGCGGCATCGACGATTTTGGTGATGGCGCCGGCGATCTCCAGTTCTTCGCCTTCGGGCAGTTCCATGCGTTTGTCGCCGTCGTCTTCCAGTTCGATCTCGCTGGCCAGTAACACGCCGTTGGCATCGAAACCGTCGATGCTTTTCACTTCCACGAACAGATCGTTTTGGGGGGCGGTGAGGCCGTCGAGGTTGGCATTGCTGTAGTCGATGGTCTGTTGGCCGATCTGGAAGGTCTGGGCGCTGGTGTCGAGGTTGGCGATCACGCCCTTGACGGTGAGCTCGTCGCCGGGGTCTCGCTGGGCCTTTTTCACTTCGATGCGAGTGGCGTAGATGTTGCCGTCTCCGGAGGAGAAGCCGGAGACCTCGACGATGTTGCCCACCTGGATGTCGGCCGGGGTGAGTTGGTTGGGGTCGGAGGATTCGAACACGGTGTCGCCGTCGATGTGCACCGTCTGGCCCATGATGCTCAAGGTGCCGTCTACGGCGACGTTGTTGGCCAGGACCTCGCCGTCCACTTCGTCGGCGAAGCGGATCGCCAGCGCCTGCCCGGTGCCGTCGGGGTTCACCGAGCCTTCCAGGGTGACCACCATCCCCACTTTGAGGGCG
>JALSHN010000031.1 GCA_026982215.1 Gammaproteobacteria bacterium | reverse complement strand
AACCGCGCGGTGTTCTCCTACGACGCCTACCACCGTGAACGACCCAACTGGGGGGTGGAGCAACACCTCGACCCGGAACATGACCTGGTGGCCTATTTCTGCGCCGAATTCGGCTTTCACGAGAGTCTGCCCATCTACTCCGGCGGTCTGGGCATCCTCGCCGGCGACCACTGCAAGGCCGCTTCCGACCTCGGCCTGCCCTTTGTGGCCGTGGGCATCCTCTACCGCCAGGGCTACTTCACCCAGACCATCGACAGCCAGGGCCACCAGATCGCCCACTACCACCCCACGCGCTTCGAAGACCTGCCCATCACCCCGGCGCGTGATGCCCACGGGCGCGAAATCCAGGTGAGTGTCGACATCCAAGGCCGCGAAGTGGCCCTCAAGGTCTGGCGGGCCAAGGCCGGCCACATCCAGATCATCCTCCTGGACTCCGACCTGCCTCAGAACAGCGAACACGACCGCCGCATCACCTATCAGCTCTACGGCGGCGACCGCACCACCCGCATCCAGCAGGAGATCGTCCTCGGCATCGGCGGGGTGCGTGCGTTGCGCGCCCTGGGACTCACCCCCACCGTATGGCACAACAACGAAGGCCACGCCGCCTTCTCGGTCCTGGAGCGCGCCCGCGAACTGGTGGCCCAGGGCCACGATTTCGACAGCGCCTGGGAGGCGGTGGCCGCCGCCACGGTGTTCACCACCCACACCCCGGTACCCGCCGGCCACGACGTCTTCCACCACGAGCTGGTGCTGGAGCACTTCGGCCCGTTCATCGAGGCCCTGGGGATCACCCCCGAACGCTTCCTCGCCCTGGGCGCCTACCCCGAGGACCCCCACGCCTTCAACCAGACCGCCCTGGCCCTGCGGGGATCCCGCTTCCACAATGGAGTGAGCCGTATCCACGGCGAGGTGGCCTCCCGCATGGAGGCCTACGTCTGGCCCCAGGTCCCCCCCGAAGACAACCCCATGGGGCACGTCACCAACGGCGTCCACGTCCCCACCTTCCTGGCCAGCGAATGGGCCAACCTGTTCGACATGCGCTTCGGCCGCGAATGGCGCCGCGAACTCAACAACCCCGACTACTGGCGACGCATCGACGACATCCCCGACCACCTCTATTGGAGCGTCCATCAAACCCTCAAGTCCGAGCTCATCGAGCTAGTCCGCCGCCGGCTGATCATCCAGCACCGGCGCAATGGCTGCTCCGAGGCCGAGATCGAACGCATCACCCGCCACCTCGACCCCCAAGACACCGAAATCCTGCTGGTGGGCTTCGCCCGTCGCTTCGCCACCTACAAACGTGCCGCGCTGCTGTTCTCCGACCCCGAACGCCTGGCCCGGCTGGTCAACGACTCCGAGCGGCCGGTGATCTTCTTGTTCGCCGGCAAGGCCCACCCCCAGGACGAGCCTGGCAAACAGCTCATCAAGACCATCCACGAATTCGCCGCCCGCCCCGAATTCGAGGGCAAGATCCTGCTGCTGGAGGGCTACGACATGGCCCTGGCACGGGCGATGGTGACCGGAGTGGACGTGTGGCTCAACACCCCCCGCTACCCGCTGGAGGCCTCCGGCACCTCCGGCATGAAGGCCGGCATCAACGGGGTGCTCAACCTCTCGGTGCTGGACGGCTGGTGGGGTGAGGGCTACGACGGCGAGAATGGCTGGGCCATCGCCCCCCACGGTCCCGAATTCGACGAGGCCTACCGCGACCATCAAGAAGCCCAGGACCTCCTCGGGCTGCTGGAGCACCAGGTCGTCCCCCTCTACTACGACCGCTCACCCCTCACCTCCAACGCCCGTCACTGCAGCGCCACCCCCGAGGGCTGGATCGCCCGCTCCAAGGCCTCCATGCGCACCATCCTCCCGCGCTTCAGCTCCCACCGCATGGTGATGGACTACGTCACCCGCCTCTACAGTGCCGCCACCGCCCAACGGGCCGAGCTGGAAGAAGCGGGCCTCGAACGCGCCCGCGAGCTGGCCCGCTGGAAGGACCGGGTGCATCAGGCCTGGCCTAACGTCCGCATTCGTGCGCTGGATGGCACCCCCGAGGCCGTGGCCGCCGGCGAGCCCCTTCCCATCCGGGTCGCGGCCTACCTGGACGGCCTGGCCCCCAGCGATGTGGTGGTGGAATGCGTGGTGGGCAAGGAAAACGAGCTGGGCGAATTCATCCCCCTGGAGGCCCACCGCCTGGCCGCCGAGGGGCAGAACCAAGACGGCGAGACCCTGTTCTCCTTGGAGCTCCACCCCAGCCTCCCTGGTCTGCAGTTCTACCAGATCCGCCTGTTCCCCTATCATCCCAACCTGAGCCACCGCTTCGAGACCGGACTCATGCTCTGGTTGTAAACTGGGGCCATCATCTCCATCGTGCAGCGAGGACACCCATGCTCGACCCCAAGATTCTCGACGACATCGCCCGCCAGATCGGCAAGGCCGTCCCCGACAGTCTGAAATCGGTCAAGGAAGACCTGGACCACAACATCCGCGCCGCGCTCACCAGCGCCTTCACCCGCCTCGACCTGGTCACTCGCGAGGAATTCGAGGTCCAAAGCGCCGTGCTGGCCCGCACCCGTACCCGCCTGGAGGCCCTGGAGGAGCGGGTAAGAAAACTGGAACAACTGTTGGAGATCGCCGAGGCGGAGGCAGAGCCCGAAAGCGCCCCCCAAGCAACAGCCGGGACCACGACAGCGGCCACCTCCCCGCCCGACGCCCCCCCCGACCCCGCGCGCTGACGTGGCACTCGCCGTCTGCCTCAGCCGTGCCCAAGCGGGCATGGATGCCCCCCTGGTGACCGTGGAGGTCCACCTGGCCAATGGCCTGCCGGCCCTGTCCATCGTCGGCCTGCCCGAAGCGGCGGTGAAAGAAAGCAAAGACCGCGTCCGTGGTGCCCTGCAAAACTGCGGCTTCGAATTTCCCGCCCGCCGCATCACTGTCAACCTCGCCCCCGCCGACCTCCCCAAGGACGGGGGTCGCTTCGACCTTCCCATCGCCCTGGGTATTCTGGCCGCCTCCGGCCAGCTCCCCCTGGAGGCCTTGCAGGGCACGGAATTCGCCGGCGAGCTGGCCCTCTCCGGCACCCTGCGTCCCTTCCGCGGCGCCCTGCCCATGGCCCTCGCGGCCCGTGAGGCCGGCCACGGCCTGATCCTCCCAGCAGACTGCGCCCGGGAAGCCGCCCTGGTGGAAGGCATGGCAGTGAACGAGGCCGACCACCTGCTGGCCGTTTGCGCCCACCTCCAGGGACGGGAACGCCTCGCCGAGGCCAGTCCCCAAACGGCCGAGGTCCCCGAGGTCTATCCCGACCTGGCGGACGTTCGTGGACAACCCCACGCCCGGCGGGCCCTGGAGGTCGCTGCCGCCGGCGGGCACAGCCTGCTGTTCCTCGGCCCACCCGGCACCGGCAAGACCCTGCTTGCCAACCGCCTGCCCGGTATCCTGCCTCCCATGAATGAGGCAGAAGCGGTAGAGAGCGCCGCCATCCACTCCCTGACCCACGGCGGCCTCGACCTGCGCCACTGGCGCCGCCGCCCCTTCCGCGCCCCCCACCACTCCGCCTCGGCGGTGGCCCTGGTGGGCGGCGGCGGCCACCCCCGTCCCGGCGAGATCTCCCTGGCCCACCACGGCGTATTGTTCCTCGACGAACTCCCCGAATTCCCCCGTCAAGTACTGGAAGTCCTGCGCGAACCGTTGGAGTCCGGCCATATCACCATCTCCCGCGCCGCCCGCCAAGCCACCTTCCCGGCCCGATTCCAACTGGTGGCGGCGATGAACCCCTGCCCCTGCGGCTATCTAGGCGACCCCCGCCGCCCCTGCCGCTGCACCCCGAATCAGATCGCCCGCTACCGCGCCCGCCTCTCCGGCCCCCTGCTGGATCGCATCGACATCCACGTGGAACTGCCCCGCCCATCCGCCGAGGAACTGGAACACGCCGGCCCCGGTGAGGCCAGCGAAATCGTCCGCCGGCGGGTGATCGCCACCCGGCAGCGACAACTGGAGCGTCAGGGCCGCCTCAATGGCCACCTGGAAGGCCGGGAACTGGAACACCACGCCGCCCTGGACGAAAGCGGCCGGCACCTGCTGCACCAGGCCATGGAACGGTTGCAACTCTCCCTGCGCGCCCGCGCCCGCATCCTGCGCCTGGCGCGCACCCTGGCCGACATGGAAGCGAACACCGCCATCACCCCGGCACACGTGGCCGAAGCGGTGGGTTATCGGACACTCGATCGCGGGCAGGCATGAAGCGGGCAAAAAAACGCCGGGCGGGGGGCCCGGCCAAAGCGCTCAGAACGGATCGAGGGAGGAGGGATGTATCCGCTCTGCCTCGAATCTATCGTCCCGCTGGCGGGAATCTTTACCCCCTTTTACCGGTCTAAAGGCCGCAACCTTCTAACGCGTTGATAAATCAAGAAAACCCCAGGGCTTGCCTTTTTCGCCGCCCTCGGTAAGGTAACGCCCGGTTTGAAAAAGGAGAGCAAGAGGCAATGAAACGGATCGTGCTGTTCCTGGCCACCAACCTGGCCATCATCGTGGTGCTCAGCATCACCCTGCAACTGCTGGGGGTGGAACGCATCCTCGACCAGCAAGGGGTGGGGCTGGACCTGCAAGCGTTGTTGGTGTTCTCCGCAGTGATCGGCTTCGGCGGCTCGTTCCTGTCGCTGGCGATCTCCAAATGGATGGCCAAACAGAGCACCGGGGCCCAGGTCATCGACCAGCCGCGCAATGAAGTGGAAGCCTGGCTGGTGGAAACGGTACGCCGTCAGGCACAGGCTGCCGGCATCGGCATGCCCGAGGTGGCCATCTACGATGCCCCCGAACCCAACGCCTTCGCCACCGGCATGAGCAAGAACAACGCCCTGGTGGCGGTGAGCACCGGTCTGCTGCAAAACATGTCCCGCGACGAAGTGGAAGCCGTACTCGGCCACGAAGTGAGCCACGTCGCCAACGGCGACATGGTCACCCTGGCCCTCATCCAAGGCGTGGTCAACACCTTCGTGGTGTTCCTCTCCCGCGTGGTGGGCTATGTGGTGGACCGGGTGGTATTCAAGACCGAACGCGGCCACGGCCCGGCCTTCTACATCACCGCCATCATCGCTGAGATCCTGCTGGGGATCCTGGCCACCATCATCGTGATGTGGTTCTCCCGCCAGCGCGAATTCCGCGCCGATGCCGGGGGTGCCCGACTGGCCGGACGCGAGAAGATGATCGCCGCCCTGCAACGGTTGGCGGGCTTCGCCGGCGAATCCCACCTGCCCGATCAACTGGCCGCCTTCGGCATCAATGGCCGCATCGGCCAGGGACTCACCCGCTTGTTCATGTCCCACCCGCCCATCGAAGAGCGCATCGCCGCGCTGCGGGCCGCGGGCTGAGAACAAGGCGACTACACCACGATCAGGCCGCCTGCGGGCGGCCTTTTTCATGCCCGGTCACAAACGGGAACCGAAGTCGTAATCCAAGGCAGGAGTCGGCTCGCGCAGGTAATGCCCCTGGACATAATCGACCCGCGCCTGCCACAGCCGGCTCAGCACCTCCGCAGACTCCACACGCTCGGCAATGGTCTCCAGCGCATGCTCACGGGCAAAGGTCGTGATCCGCCGCAACCGCTCCAGCGCCTCGTCGCCCGCCATCAACTGCTCCACCAGGGCGGCGTCGATCTTGAGGCAATCCACCGTCAAATGGCGCAGCAGCCGAAACGACTCCGGCTGACCGGCGAAATGCTCCAGCGCCACCCTCACCCCGCAGCCCCGCAACCCCTCCACCAAGGCCTTGGCCTCCTTGAGGTAACTGGCGGCGTCGGCCTCGTCGATCTCCACCACCAAACGCGCAGCCCGCTGCGGATCCTCTCGCAAACGGGCCGACAACTCATTGCGGAAAGCGGCATCACGTAGACTGGCGGAGGTCAGTTTGACGAACAAACGGCAGCCCCCCCTTCCAGTCAGGGCCGTCCAGGCCTGCTGAAGTACCCAACGATCCAGACGCGGCGCCATCCCGGCCCGTTCCGCCACATAGAGGAAACGATCGGGCGTCACCCGGTCTCCCCCGTCGTCCTTCAGGCGCAACAACAACTCATAACGTGGCTCCGAACGGCCATGAAGAGCAACGATGGGCAGGTAGTGCACCAACAGGTGCCCATTCTCCAAGGCCTGACGCAGGCGGGGAACCCACTCGCCCACCCACTCAGAACCGGCGGCACGCACCTCCCCCGCACAC
>JALSHN010000030.1 GCA_026982215.1 Gammaproteobacteria bacterium | reverse complement strand
ATCTCCAGCAAATGCTCCATTTGCTTGGGAGTGGTGGCCTGGAGATGGAGATCGGCATCGCGAACGATCTTCTCCAGATTGGGCTTGCTGAGGATGGTGCGGGTCATCACCGCCACCTGGTCGCTGAGATCCGGCTGGATCGCCAGACCCCGCAGCAAGGGGCGGAGCATGTTCTCGGTATCGACGTACACCCGCGCCTCGGCGCGATAGACGTCGGGCATCGACCAGACGAACAACCAGCCAACGATGCAGATCGGCCAGGCGATGGCCTGGATCCACCAGCGGTAGCGCCAAACGCCACGCAGATAGGCCAGTGCTTGGAGATAGAGCTCATTCATGTCTAGAACCAAGACTCCGGGATGATGAGGGTGTCGCCGGGCATCATGGCCACGTTGGCGCTGATGTCACCGTCCTTGAGCAGGTCGTCCAGCCGCAACTCGATGATCTCCTGGCGGCCCTCCACCGTACGCACCAGACGGGCGCGATTCCCGGCGGCGAACTCGGTGAGCCCACCGACGGCGATCATCACGTCCAACACCGTCATGTTGGCGCGATAGGGCAGCGCCTGGGGCTGGGCCGCCTCCCCCACCACGCGCACCTGCTGACTGTAAGGCCCCACGAATCCGGTCACCATCACCGTCACCATGGGGTCCTTGACATATTTGGCCAACTCGCGCTCGATATCGCGCGCCAACTGCGAAGGCGTCTTGCCGCTGGCGGGAAGATCCTCCACCAGGGGAATGGTGATCCGCCCGTCGGGGCGCACCGGTACACTGGTGGAAAGATCGGGATTCCGCCACACGAAGATGTTCAGACTGTCCCCCGGCCCGATGAGATAGAACGGTGCCTCCTCGGCGGCGAGAGCCGCACCACCCCCTGCGACGAGGCACAGCGCCAATCCCAGCCGTTGCCACATTCTCCGCCACACACGCATCGACGTCCTTCTCCTCGTTCCACCGTGTTCGTTTTTCCCTGTATTTCCCGGAGCCTCAAGCACAACGGCGGTGGATTTTACCACCCCCATCCCCGGCATTCTCTCCTTCATGCAGGGTAGGCCCGGCAGCCCCGGGGCTGTCCATGAATTATTTCGGCGCCTGGAGGCGAAATACTTAGCCTGACAATTCGTCCAACAGGGCTGCCAAGCGGGCCGTGAGTTCTCGGCGCTCGAAGCGGCGCAATCCCGGCGGTGGCCGTGCGGCATTCGTCCCCTGGAGATAGGCCCGGTAGGCCGCGAGGATGTGCTCATCGATGGCCTGCTCATCTTGCGGCGCACAGGCCCCCGCCACCCCCAAGTCGCGGAACAGTTCGGGGATCGCCCCCTCCCCCACCAGCACCAGCAACGGCCTGCCCAGACGTAGGAACTCGTAGATCTTGGCCGGGACCATGAAACGCCAGAAGTCGGCCTCTCCCGCCTGTGGCTGATTGAGGACCAGCAGCAGATCACTGCCCGCCAAACGCGCCAGCGCCTGATGGTAAGGGATCCGCTCTTCAACGATCTCCACCAGCCCAGTCAATCCTTCTTTTTCGAGGACCCCGGTGAACCAAGGTTCCCTCACCGCCGGGCCGGCCCCGAGAAACGACAACCGCACCCCCTCCCGAGGCAACCGCCCCGCCCGCAACAGCCGCCCCACTGCTCGCAGCACCGGCCGGGGATCCCGATTGTAGGCATCCACCGAACCGGCATAGGCGAGGGTGAAACGACGCGGTTCCGCCACCTGGGGGCGCAGAGCGGCGAAATCCTCCTCGTCATAACCATTGGGGAGGGTGACGAAACGTTCCGGCGGCAGGCGTGGATAACGCCGCAGGAAGTCCCGCCGGGCGATGTCGGTGTTGGCGATGACCCGCCGGGCGGCGTGCACCACCCGAGCCTCGAAAAAACGATCCAGCCGCCCCTGCCATCCCACCTCGCCCCCGGCCCACGGGTCGCGAAAATCGGCCACCCAGGGCAAAGCGGAACGCCGAGCCACCGTCCGGCCGATGAAATGGGCCGTGGGTACGGGATAGGTACTGAAAACGGCGCGTATCGGGTGCGTGGCAAGGATCTTCTCGGCGGCCCGCAGCGCCGGGGCCCGCCACGGCCAGAAGGGATCGGGCTGGGCGATGATCCCCGGATAGCGGCCGCGCACGGCGAAACGCTGCTTCACGTCGCGAAACGGCACCCGGGTGACACTCACCTCCGTCGGAATCTCGGCCTCCAGCTCCGGGTCGAGGTTGCGATAGTGATCGGGGGTCACGGTAAGCACATGGGAACGCCAGCCGTGATCCAGCAGATAGCGGGTGAATTTCAAGGTCCGCAACACCCCGGTGCTGGAATTGTCCGGCGGGTAATGGAAGGCGACGACCAACAGATCGCGAGTCGGAGGCATGGGGTGTGATTATGATTGTCATGCATTAGCGCCGCATGAACGGCGCCGCCGCCAAAGCGGCACATATCGTCGGGGCATTGTATAGGACTCCACCCGCGATGTCTCGCTCGGCGGTGGCCGGGAAAAAGAAAAAGGCCCGCGCGCTTTCCCGATGGCGGGCCTTTCCGGCAACAGCAGGATTTGGTCGGGGTGAGAGGATTCGAACCTCCGGCCCCTGCCTCCCGAAGGCAGTGCTCTACCAGGCTGAGCTACACCCCGAAGAATCGTGAGATCAATACGTCCGCTGGATACAGAACTCGGCGAGGGCGACGAGGGCATCCTTGTGGCGGGAATCGGGCAGCGGACCCAACGCCTCGATGGCCAAAGCGGCCTCGGCTCTCGCAGACCGCGCAGTGTACTCCAGGGCGTCGGTGGATTCAATGATCGCCCTCACCGGCTCGATGAACTCCCGCCCGCCCTGCTCCACCGCCCGGCGCACCAGCCGTCGCTGCTCCGGGTCGCCATACCGCAGGACATAGATCAACGGTAAGGTGGGCTTGCCCTCGGCCAGGTCGTCGCCGACGTTCTTGCCCATTTCCTCGCTGTCGGCGCTGTAGTCCAGCACGTCGTCCACCAACTGGTAAGCGGTGCCCAGGTGCATGCCGTAACGGGCCAGCGCCTCCCCGAAGCGCCGTTCCTCACCGGCCAGGACCGCCCCGAGGCGGGCGGCGGCCTCGAACAGCTTGGCGGTCTTGTAACGGATCACCGCCAGATAACGCTCCTCGGTGGTGTCGGGGTCGTGACAGTTGAGCAACTGCATCACCTCCCCTTCGGCGATGGTATTGGTGGCATCGGCCAGAATCTCCATCACCCGCGGCTCCCCCACCTCCACCATCATCTGGAAGGAGCGGGAATAGAGAAAATCGCCCACCAACACCGAGGCCTCGTTGCCCCAGATGGCATTGGCCGTCTCCCGGCCACGGCGCAATTCCGAGGCATCCACCACGTCGTCGTGGAGCAAGGTGGCGGTATGAATGAACTCCACCACCGCCGCCAGATGGACGTGTTCCTCACCGCGATACCCCAGGGCGCGGGCACTGAGCAGAACCAGGATGGGGCGCAGACGCTTGCCACCGCTGTTGACGATGTAGCGCCCGAGCTCGTTGATGAGCACCACCTCGGAGCGGAGCCGCCGCTGAATGAGTTCGTCCACCGCCCGGCGGTCGGCATCGACCAAGGCATAGACCTGTTCGATGCCCATAGAGGTGGGGGCATTTCCGCTACTCGGCCCGCAAGGGGCGTTGAGGTCGGCGCTGTCCAGCTGCATGGGGGTCGGCATCGCGGTTTCAGGGTCGAGAATTATATACGATTCTGTTCGCCCCATCCCGACAGGTATCTCGGGGCAAGGCGGGCCGTTGACGTGCCTCGTGGGCGGGACTAAAATGCCCGGTTCCTGTGACGAGGTCAATGTTTTCCGACCTCGGCATTCGGATTCCCACGCGGCAACCCCTCATTCAAGAATCTGGAGCAGACATCGATGTACGCGGTAATCAAAACCGGTGGCAAGCAGTATCGGGTGGCGGAAGGCGACACCATCGACGTGGAAAAGCTGCCCGTCGAGGAAGGCGCCACCGTGGAATTCGCCGAGGTCTTGCTGATCGCCGACGACGGCGAAGTCAAAGTGGGCACCCCCCTGGTCTCCGGCGCCAAGGTCACCGCCACCGTAGAAGGACATGGCCGCGGCAAGAAGATCCGCATCATCAAATTCCGCCGGCGCAAGCACCATCGCAAACAGATGGGCCACCGCCAGTGGTACTCCCGCATCAAGATCACCGGCATCCAGGCCGGTTGAGCAGCAACGTCACGGAACCGAGGTAGCTCAAAATGGCTCATAAAAAGGCAGGCGGCAGCACCCGCAACGGTCGCGATTCCATTTCCAAACGCCTGGGCGTGAAGCGTTTCGGCGGCGAAAACGTCCGTGCCGGCAACATCATCGTCCGCCAGCGCGGCACCCGCTTCCACCCCGGAGAGAACGTCGGTCGCGGCAAGGACGACACCCTGTTCGCCCTGACCGATGGGGTGGTGGTCTTCGAGACCAAAGGCCCCAAGCAACGCAAATTCGTGAGCGTGCGCCCGGCCTGATCCCCAGCGGATCATTCAAGTGGAGAAGGCCCCTGCCGGGGCCTTTTTCGTTTTCGATCCGCCACAACGAACGGCATTTGATGAGATGAAATTCGTAGACGAAGCCATCATCCAGGTGGAAGCCGGCAAGGGCGGCAACGGCTGCGTCAGTTTCCGCCGCGAGAAGTTCATCCCCAAGGGGGGCCCCGACGGTGGTGACGGCGGTGACGGTGGCAGCGTCTATCTGATCGCCGACGCCGACCTCAACACCCTGGTGGACTTTCGCCATCAGCGTCGCTACCGGGCGGAGAACGGCGAGCCCGGCCGTGGGCGCAATTGCTCGGGCAAAAAAGGGGCCGACTGCCTGATTCGCGTCCCGGTGGGCACAGAGGTCTACGACATCGACACCGGTGAGTTGCTGGGCGACCTCACCCGCCCCGGCGAGCGGTTGTGCGTGGCCAAGGGCGGACGTCACGGCATCGGCAACACCCATTTCAAGAGTTCCACCAACCGTGCCCCCCGCCAATCCACGCCCGGTACCCCCGGGGAACGACGACAATTGCGGCTGGAGCTCAAACTGCTGGCCGACGTGGGTCTGTTGGGGCTACCCAATGCGGGCAAGTCCACCCTGATCCGTGTCCTCTCCGCCGCCCGCCCCAAGGTGGCCGACTACCCCTTCACCACCCTCCACCCCCAACTGGGGGTGGTCAGGGTCGAGGCCCATCGCAGCTTCGTCATGGCCGACATCCCCGGCCTCATCGAAGGGGCGGCCGAAGGCGCCGGTCTGGGGCACCGCTTTCTGCGCCACGTCCAGCGCACCCGGCTGCTGTTGCACCTGGTGGACATCGCTCCAGAAGACGGCAGCGATCCCACCGAGAGCGTACGCATCATCGAACGCGAACTGGAACGTTTCGATCCCGGCCTGCTGCAACGCCCCCGCTGGCTGGTGCTCAACAAAACGGACCTGCTCGACGAGGATCAACTCCAGAAACGCGCCCAGACCATCGCCACCGACCTGGAATGGAAGGCGCCGCTGTTCCTCATCTCCGCCGCCACCGGTGAAGGCACCCGTGCCCTGGCTCAAGCGGTGATGAACTCACTGGAAACCCAAGAGAAAAGCGGACTGCAACGGGAGTACAACGATGACCGCTGAGCGGCGCTGGGTGATCAAGGTGGGCAGCTCGCTGATCACCAACGAAGGCCGCGGCCTGGACCGGGCTCTCATCGGCCAGTGGTCGCGCCAGATCGCCTCCCTGATGGCAGGCGGCAAAGAGGTGGTGTTGGTCTCCTCCGGGGCGGTGGCCGAAGGGCTGAGCCGCCTGGGCTGGAAGCGCCGCCCCCATGCGCTGCACGCCCTCCAGGCCGCCGCCGCGGTGGGTCAGATGGGTGTTATCCAGGCCTATGAAGAGAGCTTCCGCCGCCATGGCCGCCACACCGCTCAGATCCTCCTCACCCACGAAGACCTCTCCCACCGGGTGCGTTATCTCAATGCCCGCAGCACCCTGCGCACCCTGCTGGGCCTGGGCGTGGTGCCGGTGATCAACGAGAACGACACCGTGGCCACCGACGAGATCCGCTTCGGCGACAACGACACCCTCGCTGCCCTGGCAGCCAATCTGATCGAGGCCGACCGCTTGATCCTGCTCACCGACCAGCCAGGCATGTACGACCGCGACCCCCGGCGCCACCCCGACGCCCGCCTGGTACGTGAGGCCCGTGCCGACGACCCCCGTCTGGAGCAATGGGCCCAGGGCGGCTCCGGCGCC
>JALSHN010000029.1 GCA_026982215.1 Gammaproteobacteria bacterium | reverse complement strand
TGGGGGAGGGGGTTCGCTGATTTCCAGGCTGTGATGGCTGGTGAGAGGGTAGGGGCCGAGGTGGGTCTCCAGGTCCAGTGCGTAACTTCCAGCCTGGGTGGGTACGAAGACGGTGGTGTAAATGCCATCGCCGGCGACGGCATCGCCCAGACGCCCTTGGTCTTCCAGGGGGAGTTCGACGCGGGTGCCGTCGGGTTGGGTGACGATCAGGCGCAAGGGGAGACGCTTGAGTTCGGGAGGGGTGCCGGTGCGTTCCTGGATCCAGGCGTTGAACAGGAGTTGGTTGCCGACGAGGGTTTCACCGCTTTGCAGCCGCAAGTTGACGGTGGGGTCTTGGAACAGACGAATGTCTTTGAGGCGCCCCTTGCGGTAGTCCAATGTCCAGGTGCCGGGGTCGGGGCGGTCCAGCCGTAGATAGAGGCGGTCGGCCTGGCGTTCCTGGGGCAGGGTACGGGGTTTGCCGTCGGGGGCGAGGATGCGCAGATGGGGGTTACCCTGGGGGCGAGCATTGACGATGGCCGTCTGGGTGCCGTTGGCGATCTCCAGGGTGTGCCGTTGTCGCGGAGGGATGCCGCCCCGGTGCGCCAGGGCGAGGATGCGGCGGGCGAGGACGTCGGCGGAGCGTCCGGCCTCGAGGGTGAGGTGGAGGCCGCGGCCGTCTTCGGCCAGCAGACGGAGCAGGCTGTCATTGGCACCTTGCGGGGGGGCGACGGTGAACAGGCGGATTTTGCGTTTGCGCAGTCTCGGTAAAAGGTCGAACAGCAGGTATTGGGTGTGGTGGGCGACGTTGTTGGAATCGGCCAGGTCGATGCGGCCGTCGCTGATGAGAACGATGGCCTTGGCGCGCTCAGGGTTGCCGCGCAGGCGGAGGACGGCCTCGTCGAGGGCACCGGGGAGGTCGGTGTAGAAGCCGTCTTCGGGGGTTTGTTCCAGGGCGGTTTGCAGCCGGTTGCGGTGTCCTCGACCGCTGAGAGTCAACAGGGGGGTGAGTGGGTAGATCTCGTCGGCGAAGGCGATGACGGCGGCCCGGTCGCGGCGGTCGAGGTGGTCGATGAGGGCGCGGGCCAATTGGTGCCTTTGATCGTGGGGATCGTGGCGGGCGACACTGGCGGAGGCGTCCAGCAGCAGGATCAGGTCGAGGGGGGCGGCGAGGGGACCGCGGGCGATGAGGAACAGGCCCAGCCACAGGAGCAGGGTGGTGAGAGAAATGAACTTGCGGTGAGGATGCGTTCGGGTCATGCCCACTGTCGTCCCGGGACGGGGGTGACCGATTATCGGCAGTGGGCGGGGATTTCTTGATTACATGTCGCCATCCCGGCTTTCGTCGCCGTGTGGGGTGTGGCATTGCTCGCAGGAGCCACGGACGTGGCAGGCCAGGCAGTCCCGTCCTCGTCGGTATTATGTCCGGCTCTCTCCCCAGTGGATGCCGCGCTTGTTGTCGTCGCTTTGTTCTGGCCCTGTTTCTATCATTGTTTTTCTGAGAAGATCCTTAAGGATCTGCCGTCCCATCCCACGAGGAGAAACGATGCTTGGCCTCTACCCGCCCATCCAGCCCTATGTGAGCCACAGCCTGGCGGTGGATCCTCCCCATGTCCTCCACGTGGAGGAATGCGGCAACCCCCATGGCATTCCGGTGGTGTTTCTCCATGGCGGGCCGGGGGCCGGTTGCGAGCCCTACCACCGGCGCTTTTTCGATCCCGAACGCTACCGCATCGTGTTGTTCGACCAGCGAGGTGCCGGTCGATCCATCCCCCATGCCTCGCTGGAGGGCAACACCACCGCCGATCTGGTGGCCGACATGGAACGCATCCGCGAGCATCTGGGGATCGAGCAGTGGCTGGTTTTCGGTGGTTCCTGGGGCTCGACCCTGGGGTTGGTGTATGCCGAGACCCATCCGGAACGGGTGTTGGGACTGATCCTGCGTGGGATCTTCCTCTGCCGGCCTCGAGACATCCACTGGTTCTATCAAGAAGGCGCCAGCCGGGTGTTCCCCGATTATTGGGCCGATTTCGTCCGTCCCATTCCCCAAGAAGAGCGAGATGATCTGCTGCATGCCTTCCATCGCCGTCTCACCGGGGTCGACGAGGTGGCACGCATGGCGGCGGCCAAGGCCTGGTCGCTGTGGGAGGGGCGTACCGCCACCCTCAATCCCTCCGAGGCGGTGGTGGAACATTTCTCCGATCCCTACGTCGCCCTCGCCCTGGCCCGTATCGAGGCACATTATTTCGTCAACCACGCCTTTCTCGAGCCCGACCAGATCCTGCGCGACGCCGCTCGGTTGAGCGGGATTCCCGGCGTCATCATCCATGGTCGTTACGACATGATCTGCCCGCTGGACAATGCCTATGCCCTGCAACGGGCCTGGCCCGAGGCCCGGCTGGAGGTGGTGGCGGAGTCCGGCCATGCCGCCTCCGAACCACGCATCACCGAGGCCCTGGTGCGTGCCACCCGGGAAATGGCCGAGCGCTTCGCTCACACCAGCGAGGCCTGACCCCGCCTTCGGGCGTCCCGTTTCCGAGGAGTCCCGCCCATGTCTGCCTTCATGAAGCCGCATTATCAGGGTGGCAGCCTGGTGAATCTGATGAGCAGTCTGGCCCAGGGCCTCGGTGGACGTGACAACGGCCATCCGCCGCTGACTGCCCTGTCCCCCCGGCGCGTACGCCGTGCCCGACGGGTGGTGTTGTTGCTCATCGATGGCCTGGGCCAGCGTCTACTGGAGCGTCGCGGCAGCGGGATTCTTGCCCGTCATCACCATGCGGTGCTCACCAGTGTCTTCCCCACCACCACCGCCAGTGCTATCACCACCCTGCTCACCGGCCAGGCACCCCAACAGCACGGGGTGACTGGCTGGTTTACCTACTTGCGCGAACTGGGGGCCGTATGGACCGTGCTACCCTTCAAGCCTCGTGCCCTGCCCGGAGAATGGGAACTGGTGGATCTTCCCGCCGGCGAGGTGTTGGGGCTGAAGCCCTTCAGTGCCTCGCTGGCGGTTCAGTCTCATATCGTCAGCCCGCAGCGGATCATCGACTCCAGTTACAGCCGGGCCACCAGCGGCACCTCCATCCGCCATGCCTACGAGACCCTGGAGGAGTATTTCGACACCGTGGCCGCGCTGCTGGCCGATCCGGACCCGAGACCGCGGTTCATCTACGCTTACTGGCCGGATCTGGACGCTGAAGCTCATCGCTGTGGCGCCGCCAGTGTCGAAGTGGCGGCTTTGCTGGAGCATCTGGAGACCGCCTTTGCCGCCTTTCTCAAGCGCGTCCAAGGCAGCGATGCCCTGATCCTGCTCACCGCCGATCATGGCATGATCGACACCACTCCAGAGCAGCGTCTGCAGCTGGCCGACCACCCCGAGCTGGCCGAATGCCTCGCCTTGCCGTTGTGTGGCGAGCCGCGGGCGGTGTTCTGTTACCTGCGTCCCGGGGCCGAAGACCGTTTCCTCGCCTACATCGAACGTCACTTGGCCCATGCCTGTCACTGCGTGCCTGCCGCCCGGCTCATCCAACAGGGTTACTTCGGTCTCGGCCCGCCTCATCCGCGGCTGCATGAACGGGTGGGGGACTACGTCCTGTTGATGAAAGACGGCTATATTCTCAAGGACCAGATCTTCGGCGAGCGCCCCTTCACCCCCGTGGGCATCCACGGAGGTCTGAGTGCGGAAGAAATCCAGGTTCCCCTCATCCTGGTGGAAAGCTGAGTTTGCTATCATCGGCCGCGGGAACGCCTCTTGCTGGCCCCAGTCAAACGACAGCAAATCGTCATTCGCAATCTCTCTAAGGACATCATGGACACACGACGCCCAAGAATCGCCCAAGGCGGTTTCACCCTCATCGAAGTCATGGTGGTCATCGTCATCCTCGGCATCCTCGCCGCGGTGGTGGTGCCCCGGATCATGGACCGTCCCGACACCGCCCGTCTCGCCAAGGTCAAACAGGACATCCGCACCCTGGAGAGCGCCCTCAACCTCTACAAACTGGACAATTTCACCTACCCCAGCACCGACCAGGGGCTGGAGGCCTTGGTGAGAAAACCCAGTGGTGACCCCGAGCCGCGCAACTGGAAAGAGGGCGGTTACATCGACCGTCTGCCCAAGGATCCGTGGGGCAACGAATACCAATACCTCAACCCCGGCGTCCACGGTCCCATCGACATCTACTCCCTCGGGGCCGACGGCCAGGAAGGCGGTGAAGGTATCAACGCCGACATCGGCAACTGGAACCTGGAGTAAAGCTCCCCGCCGTGAACTCGCTCCGCCACGCCGGAGGTTTCACCCTCATCGAAGTGATGGTGGTGATGGTCATCGTCGGATTGATGTTGGGGTTCGCCACCCTGTCCTTCAACCTCGGCGCCAGTCCGGCCGAGACCGAAGCCAGACGCCTGGCGGCCCTGGCCCGGCTGGCGGCCGAAGAAGCCGTGCTCAACAACGAAGAGCTGGCGCTGCGCTTCTCCCGCGAGGGGTACCGCTTCCAGGTCCTCGGCGAGAACGGCTGGAGCGAGCTGGAAGACGACCCCACCTTTCGAGAACGGCGCTATCCCACCCCCCTGATCCTCGAGGGCGAGATCGATGGCGAGCCTCTCGACTTCGGGCAAGAACAGGGGCCGGCGCTGTTCTTTCTCTCCAGTGGTGAGATCTCCGCCTTCTCCCTCACCCTCGCCGAAGACCACCCCGATGCGCCGCGCTATCGCATCGAAGGCAACCCCCTGGGAGAGGTGATCTACCGAGGCCGGGCCCAGGAGGTCTTTCCATGAACGGCGGGCGGGGCTTTACTCTCATCGAAGTGATGGTCGCTCTCGCGGTACTGGCCATCGCCCTGGGGGCCGCCATCCAGGCAGTGAGCGCCCAGGTGAGCAGCGCCGACCACCTCCGCGGCCGCACCTTCGCCCACTGGGTGGCCATGAACCAGATCGCCGAGATCCAGGTGATGAACCGTTTCCCCCCCGTCGGCCGGGAGCGGGGCGAAGAAGAAATGGCCGGTCACCGCTGGCATTGGACCCGCATCGTCAGCGACCCCGGCATCCCGGGTGTACGCCAGGTGATCGTCGAAGTGCGGCGCCGGGCCGGGCAGGACGACCCGGATGCCAGCCTCATTGCCGTGGTGGGAGAACCGCTGCGATGAGACGCCAGAGCGGTTTCACCCTGCTGGAACTGCTCATCGCCCTGTCGGTGTTCGCCATCCTCTCGGTGATGGCCTACCGCGGCCTGGCCGCCGTGGCCGAGGCCAAGAACCGGGTGGAGGCCCGCTCCGAGCGTCTCGCCGCCTTACAACTGGCCCTTGGCATCCTCGAACGTGACCTGGAACAGGCCATCGGTCGCAGCGTACGCGACGAATACGGTGAAGCGCGCCCCGCCCTGGAAGGTTCCACCCTCGGCCCCGAGCTGCTGCGTCTCACCCGTGCCGGCTGGCGCAATCCCAGCGGCGCCCCCCGCAGCACCCTGCAACGGGTCGCCTACCAATTCCGTGACCGAACCCTGATACGGCGTCACTGGCGGGTACTCGACCGCGCCCAAGACAGCCCCCCTCTGGAGCGGGCATTGCTGCAACGGGTACACAATGTCGAGGTCCGCTTCCTCGACCACCGGCTGCAATGGCAGGGTGCCTGGCCCCCCGACCCGCGTGCCGACCTCGGTCTGCTGCCGCGGGCGGTGGAGATCACCGTGGAACTGGACGATCTGGGAGCCATCCGCCGCCTGTTCCGCCTCCCCCCCGGCGAGGCGGCCCAGCGTGGTGCCGGAGCGGCCCCATGAACCGTCGTCAGCGCGGTGTCGCCCTCATCACCGCCTTGTTGGTGGTGGCCCTGGCCGCCGCCCTGGCCGCCGCCCTGGCCTCGCGGCAATTCATCGACGTGCGTCGTACCGGCAACGTCACCCTCAACGACCAGGCCTACCTCTATGCCCTTGGCATCGAAGACCTCGCCGCCCGTTTCCTGTCCCAATACGCCCAGCGGCAGAAATACGACAGTGAGGCCGACCTCGCCCAGGCCCAGGTCACCTATGCGGTGGAGGGGGGCATGGTCAGCGGCAGTCTCGAAGACCTGGAAGGACGTTTCAATCTCAACAGCCTCATCAAGGCCGACGGTTCGGACGACAAGACTGCCCAGGTCCGCTTTCGCCGCCTGCTCGCCGACCTGGGACACGACCCCGAACTGGCCAACGCCGTGGCCGACTGGATCGACCCCGATAGCGAGACCCGCTTTCCCGGTGGGGCCGAAGACGACGATTACCTCAACGCCGATCCGCCCTACCGCGCCGCTAACCGCCCCATGGCCAGCGCCAGC
>JALSHN010000028.1 GCA_026982215.1 Gammaproteobacteria bacterium | reverse complement strand
TCGGCGGGGGGCCGGTCTCGGCAATCGAGATCGCGCCCCTTCCCAGCCTCAAAGCTTCCCAAACCGGGGCTCACACCCTATACTTTCCGCCTCCACGACCGGGGCCGTAGCTCAGTTGGGAGAGCGCAGCAATCGCACTGCTGAGGTCAGGGGTTCGACTCCCCTCGGCTCCACCATTTCACCCCCATTTCAGCTCCTTCTGGCACACTTCGTGCCCAATTGCCGTTTCCGTCCCAACCGCACGAGGAGCCATCCGTGAATCGTTCCCGTCTCACCCGCCTGCTCCACCTCCTGCTCGCCGCCACCGTGGTCTTCCAACTCCTCGCCAGCCTGGTGATGGCACACCCCGAAGAAGACGACGACGAACACGCCGCCTGGATCCTGGAGCGGCTCGTCCCCGCCGCCCTGGCCCATGAGGACGAGGACGAAGCGCGTGCCCCCGAAGGCAGCCTCCCCGCCTTGCTCTTCGAGGCCCACGAACTAGTGGGCCTGAGCGCGGTGGTGGTGGTGCTGGCCTTCTGGGGCTGGATCGCCGTACGCCGCAACGAACCGGGGCTGGGCGAGATGCTCCCCTGGTTCTCCGCCACCCGACGCCAGGCATTGGGTGAGGACTTCCGTCGCCACTGGGATGCCCTCAAGAGTGGCCACCTGCCGCAATACCAACCCCATTCCCCCTTCGTCAACGCCATCCACGGCCTGGGGTTGCTCACCGCCACTGGCATGGCACTGACTGGTCTGACCTGGTGGCTGGGCGAAGACCTCGGCCTGCTGGGCGGACTGGGCGAGTTCGCCGAGGAGATCCACGAACTCCTCTCCAACCTCATGTGGGCCTACCTCATCGGCCACGCCGGCCTGGCCGTCATCCACCAACTCAAAGGGGAACCAATCGTACGCGAGATGTTCTCATTGGGTGGCGGATCGTCCCGTGACGACCGCTGAGGAGAAATAATCCTGGCCAGCCAAGACGGCCTGGGTTATGCTCCACCGACGTTGCAAGGTTCACTTCCGCTTTCCAGTCGTGGCCTTACCGGTTTGCTCTGTGAATTGCCGTAAGTGTTTTTGCAATGTGTTTCAATCGTTTTTACTGAGGTAATTTACATGACGACCGGTACTGTGAAGTGGTTCAACGAAGCCAAAGGCTATGGATTCATCACCCCCGACGACGGCGGCGCGGACGTTTTCGTCCACTTCTCCGCCATCCAGGGCAACGGCTTCCGCACCCTGGCCGAGGGCCAGGCGGTGAGCTTCGTGGTGGAGCAGGGCCCCAAAGGCCCCCAGGCCTCCCAAGTGACCCCGAGCTGACTCCATTCCGCTCGAAGCGTCTCTGAGCAAGGGCCCTGCAACCCTCCGGTTGCGGGGCCTTTCTCTTTCCCCGAATTCAAAATAAAGAGCACCCCATGACCTTCCAAGACCTCGGGCTCGCCCCGGAGCTCCTGCGCGCCCTCGAGACACGCGGTTACTCGACCCCCACCCCCATCCAACGCCAGGCCATCCCCGAGATCCTGGCCGGCCGAGACCTCCTCGCCGGCGCCCAGACCGGCACCGGCAAGACCGCCGCCTTCACCCTGCCCTTGCTGCAGCGGCTGGCCGAGGCCCCCCGGGGGCGGCATCCCCGGGCCCTGATCCTCACCCCCACCCGCGAACTGGCCGCCCAGGTGGGCGAGAGCGTGGCCGCCTACGGCGCCCACCTGCCCCTGCGCCACGCGGTGATCTTCGGCGGGGTGAAGATCAATCCCCAGATCCAACGGCTGCGTGCGGGCGTGGATATCGTGGTGGCCACTCCCGGGCGGTTGCTGGACCACCTGAACCAAGGAACGGTGAGTCTGGATCACATCGGGACCCTGATCCTGGACGAGGCCGACCGCATGCTGGACATGGGTTTCATCCGCGACATCGAGAAGATCCTGGCCCGACTCCCCGAGAGCCGCCAGACCCTGTTCTTCTCCGCCACCTTCAACGACGAGATCAAACGCCTCAGCCGACGGCTGTTGAACGCGCCGACCCACGTCCAGGTGAGTGAGGAGAACGCCACCGCGGTACGCATCCAACAACGGGTGATCCCGGTGGCCAAGACCAAGAAGCGCGCCCTGCTCTCTTACTTGGTGGGCTCGCAGGACTGGCGCCAAGTACTGGTATTCACCCGCACCAAACACGGAGCCAACCGCCTGGCCCGGCAACTGGAGCAGGACGGCCTGCCCAGCGCCGCCATCCACGGCAACAAGAGCCAGGGGGCACGCACCCGGGCGCTGGCCGCCTTCAAGGCCGGGGACATCCGCGTGCTGGTGGCCACCGACATCGCCGCCCGCGGCCTGGACATCCACCAGCTACCCCATGTGGTCAACTTCGAGCTCCCCGACACCCCGGAGGACTACGTCCACCGCATCGGCCGCACCGGACGGGCCGGTCATCAAGGAGAGGCCCTGTCCCTGGTGAGCCCGGACGAGAGCCGCCAGTTGCGGGCCATCGAGCGGCTCATCGGCGAACGGCTGGAGAGCACCCCCCTGCCCGGCTACGAACCCAGCGCCGAGGAGCGGGCCGCCCCGGCGCCACCGCCGCCCCGACGCGGGCGAAACGGCCCTCGCAACCGCCAGGCCCGGCGCTAGAATAACGCCCCCTTCTCCAAGCAAACGGCCATGGAACTGATCCACCGGGACGAACGGCTGGTGGCGGTGTACAAGCCCGCCGGCTGGTTGATCCATCGCAGCGAACTGGAACCCCGGGAGCGGCGCTGGTTGCTGCAGGCGGTGCGCGACCGGGTGGGCCGCCACGTCTACCCGGTGCACCGCCTGGACCGGCCCACTGCGGGGATCGTGGTCTTCGCCCTGGACGAGTCCGCCGCCGCCCATTTGGCCGGGGTCTTCGCCCGACGACGGGTGACCAAGGTCTATCTGGCGGTGGTCCGCGGCCACACCGCCCCCGCCGGGGTCATCGACTGGCCGCTGCGCGACCGCGCCCACCTCACCCGAGGCACCGAGCCGGACAGCGCTCCCCGGGCAGCGGTGACTCACTATCAGCGGCTGGCCACCTGTGAGCACCCCGACCCCGTAGGGCCCCATCTCAGCGCCCGTTACAGCCTGCTACGGCTGCATCCGGAACACGGGCGGCAACACCAGCTTCGCCGCCATCTCAAGCACATCGGCCATCCCATCCTCGGGGACACCACCCACGGCGACGGCCGCCACAACCGTTATCTACGCCAGCGTTTCCAGATCCAGCGGCTGCTGCTCGCCGCCCTGGGCCTACGCCTGCCCCACCCCAACGACGGCCACCCCCTCACGCTTCACGCCGATCCCGACCCGGAACTGCAAGGCATCCTCACCGCCCTGGGCTGGCCATGGTCCCGCTGGCAGGCGCCTTTTCGCGCCTGGACAATGGGGGCCGAGTGGTAGAATCGGGGCCATGAACGACGACGAACGACTCACGCTGCCACGCGCACTGGTCAACCGTCTGTTGACCGCAGCCCAGGCTGAACCGGAACGGGAGGTCTGCGGGCTGGTGGGGGAACGGGACGGCCGTTACCGTTACTATCCGGTGGCCAACGTCGCCGGGGAACCGGGGCGGCTGTTCCAAATGGATCCGCGTGGTCAGATCGACGCCATGCGGGCCATGCGGGAACGAGGCGAGACCCTGTTCGCCATCTTCCACTCCCATCCCCGCGGCCCCGCCCGCCCCTCGGCCACCGACCTGGCCGAGGCCGCCTACCCCGAAGCCCTCTATCTCATCGCCTCCCTGGGGACCGCCGGGGTGCTGGAGCTGGCCGGCTATCGGTTGGAAACGGGGCAAGCCCGCGCCGTCTCCCTGATCGTGCAGGACTAGACCCACAACTCCAGCGGGGCATGGGTCACCAGGGCGCGGAGGATGTCGCTGCGGGTGACGATCCCCCGCAACCGACCCTGGTAATCCATGATCGGCATGGCGCCGATGTGCTGTTCGATCAACACCCGGGCGATCTGGCGAATCTCGGTGTCCGGGGTGGCGGTGAGCACCCGCGGTTTCATCAAGGTAGCGATGGCGGTCTGTGCCTCGACACTGTGCTCGTCGAAGGGCGGAATACGGCCGTTCACCGCCGCATAACGCAACAGATCCCGGTCGGCGACGATCCCCACCAACCGCCCCTCACCGTCCACCACCGGGATGTGGCGGTAGCGCTTGGCACGGAACACGCGCCAGGCCTCGAGGATGCTGGTCTCGGGGGTCAGGGTGGTCACCGGCGAACTCATGATCTGATGGGCATGCAACGCCGGTTGCCGCGCCCGGGGGCGGGCGGTCTCGGCATAGGCCGCCAGCGCCGAGGGGGGGCCTTCCCCCTCCCGAGGCGGCGGGCCTTGATGACGGGGTTCCTTCGCCTCCACCCGGCGCACCGGGGCACTGGGCTGGGCGGGGGCCAGCTCACGTTTCACTTCCGGAGGCGGCTGGGCGGCGAAACGATCCGATCCATAGAGGGTGAACGGCATGGGCCTGCTCGCTGGAGGTCTGCAACCCATTCGGCCGACAGCGGATTTTCTTTAGGCCCCCCTCAAGCCGCGCTTCACGCCTCAGTTGCCAGCAAAGGCACGATCGCTGCGCAGATCTTCCTGCAACGCGGTGAGCAGATTGCCACACACCTCACCCTTGGCCTCCACGCCCCCATCGTCCAACAGACGAATCTCACACTGAGGCACCTCCACCCCCGGCGGGGCATCGGGGCGCAGGATCAACACACGCGCCTTGTCCTGGTAACGGGCGTAGAACTCACCACCCACATAGTGGACGTAACTGTCGTCCTCGATATGATAATCGGTGAGACGGTCGGCCTTCATACGCTTCACCAGCTCACGCACGTCGATCCCGGCGATGGTGGTCTGCACCGTCCCGCCCGCCACGGGGCCGCGATCGGCAGGCACCTCGCTGGCCTGGGGCTCGGGTGGAGCGGGGGGCTGACCGGCACAAGCGGCCAGCCCTGAGACGGTGAAGAAGACGACGATGCTCCGGATGTGACGGATATTCATAGACAACCCCCTCGTTGGATTTTTTGTTTCTCGCGCCTGGAAGCGGCAGCGCCCGGAGTGCACCGGTTCCCTGGCCCGTGATCCCCATCCTTCTGGAGCCGGCGTCGCCACTGTGTATTAAGCTTATGCCGAAGTCGTTATCGGGCAAAGGGGAAGGCATGATTTGCTCCCCCTCGCCGTTGATTCTATCGAGCTATCCCGCCTTCAGACGAATCCACCAGTAAACGCTGCCACCTCCCCCGGTTTTCGCAGCATTTTGTCCACCTCTCCCTGGTGCATTTCTTCCTCGCTGATCATGCGCCGTGCATATTCTTCCAGCAGGACGGATTTGTCTTTCACCAACTCCAACAGGCTTTTGTAAGTCTCCAATGCTTCCCGCTCATGTTCCAGGGACTCACGGAGAATGTCGCCAATGTCGTGTTTGTGGGTCTCCAGCAAGGGACCGATGGCCAAAGAAGGGTGCTCTCCCAAATGGGTGATCAATTCACCCGCCTCACGGGCATGCCGCAGTGATTCCTCCGCTTGAGACTGCATCCACGAAACGATGGGGATACGGTTATATCCATAAATCATGAAGGCGTAATGGGTATAACGCACCACCCCCGCCATCTCCAATTCCAAAATTTTATTGAGATGCGCCACGACCGCGGCTTTATCAAGGGTATCCGTCATGTTGTTCTCCTCCTCGGCATCATTCTGTTGGACGAGGCCCATGTGCCCGACGGCAACCCCGGGCCTCGCTTCGTTCGACAGCCAACACGCCGCCTCGTTTACCTAGCCTGAGGCTAGCCTAGCGAGAGATCCCGCAGCACGCCACCTCGGCATAACGAGCATTCGCAAACATAGCCGCCGGACAAGGGCAAACCACCGGCCACCGTCACGCAAGTTCCCGCACCAACAAACAAAAACGGCGACACCCACGCTTGTGGACGTCGCCGCAGAGGGATGGTTTGGAAGCCGATTCAACCCACGGTCTGGTAGTAGAGATTCTGCGGGTGATTGGCCTGGGCGAAGAAGAACCAGCGTTCGGCCACCAAGCCGGCATATTGCACGAGGATGGCGGCCACCAGCCAGCCGTGGCCGCCGGTGGTGAGTCCCAGGGCCAGGAAGGTGAGCGGCAGGATGAAAGCCCCGAGGATGAACACCACCCGGATCTGCAACATCACCAGGCGGCTCACCCCGTGGAAGAACTCCCGGGTGTTGAAGCTGCCGCCCATGAAGCCCATGGAGCGCTGGGTGATCTGGGGATGGCGTACACCGATGGCGCTCTGCAGGGTGGATTTGGGCTTCAAG
>JALSHN010000027.1 GCA_026982215.1 Gammaproteobacteria bacterium | reverse complement strand
CCAGCACCGAGACACCGAAGTGTTTGCGCAGCCGGATCTCCCCCAGGGTCTTGCCGATGTAGCCGGAGCTGGGGGGAATCACCACCTCGGCGATGCCGGCACGGCTGCTGTCCAGTACCTCGGCGAAGACGTCCAGTTGCTTGTCCAGTTCCAGCTTGCATCGGCTCACCCAGGCCTGTACGGCTTCGGGTGTGCCGATGAGGGCCAGGTCACAGCCGGGTTCGATCACCGTCTCCCGCGGTGGTGCCAGCTCGATCTCTTCACAACGGATGGCGAGGATGTGCAGTCCCTTGGCCTGGGATTCCACTTGGCCCACCGTGCGTCCGGCGATGCAGGCCTCGGCGGGTACCCGCAGCTCGAAGATCTCGCCCTCGAAGCCGTAGACACGGCGCAAGAAATCGAGCGTGCCTTCCTGGGGCTTGTCCTCGGTGCCGCTCTTGACCGCCGGCAGCACGAAGCGCCCGGCGATGACGAAATAGAGGATTCCGGTGGCCACCAGTGCCAGGCCGATGGGGGTGACGTCGAACAGCTCGAAGGTGGCCATGGGGGGGACGCCTTCTGGCAGATTGCCGTTGGCGCTGAGGATGAGATCGTTGAGCAGGATCAACGGACTGGAGCCCACCATGGTCATGGTGCCGCCGAGGATGGCGGTGAAGCCCATGGGCATCAGCAACCGCGAGGGAGGGATGCCGGTGCGGGCGCTGATCCGTTGCACCACGGGCAGGAACAGGGCGGCGGCGCCGACGTTCTGCATGAAGCTGGAGATACCGCCTACGGTGCCGGAGATGATGGGAATCAGCCGGGTCTCTGTCTGCCCGCCGATGCGCAAGATGAAGGCGGCCACCTTGTTCATCAGCCCGGTGCGGTCCAGGCCGGCGCCGATGATCATCACCGCGATGATGGAGATCACCGCATTGCTGGCGAAGCCGTCGAACAGGTGGTCGGCATCCACCAAGCCGGTGAGGCCCAGCAGAATCATGATCACCACCGCCGCCACATCCACGCGGACGATCTCGGAGACGAACAGGAAAATGGTGAGCCCCATCACCGCCAACACGGCGATCATCTCCGGGGTCAGGGTCAGTGATTCCATGGAATTCCCGAATATTCAAAAATGATGATGTAATCGGCTATGAAAAACCGCCCGCCCCAGCGCGTCAAGCCCTAGAAAAATTGATCAGCGGGTAAAAATCTTTCATCGCCGCCGGTAGGCGAGATCCCAGACACCATGGCCGCGTCGCAGTCCGCGGCGCTCGAATTTGGTGAGGATGCGCCAGGCGGGGCGGGGGGCGAAGCCGGGTTCGGGATGGAGATTGACCAACCCCGGTGTCTCGTCTAGCACCTCACGCATCCACTGGGCGTAGTCCTCCCAGTCGGTGGCCAGGTGAAGCCGCCCGCCGGGGGTGAGGGCGCGGGCGAGACGATCAGTGAAGGGACGTTGGATCAGGCGGCGCTTGTGATGGCGTTTCTTGGGCCAGGGGTCGGGAAAGAGGATGTAAATCGCCTCCAGAGCCCCCTCCGGGAGACGGGCGAGGCATTCCACCGCGTCCTCGCAGGCCACCCGCAGATTGCCGAGCCCGGCCGCCTCGGCCCGGGCCAGCAGCCGTCCCACACCGGGGCGATAGACCTCCACCCCGATGAAATCGATCTCGGGATGGGCCTCGGCTAAGGCCAGCAACTGATCGCCCATGCCGAAGCCGATCTCCAGGTGCCGGGGGGCGCGGCGACCGAAGGCGGCGTCCAGGTCTATCAATCCCTGGGGAAGGGCATAGCGGGGCAGCAGCCGTTCCAGCGCTTGGCGCTGTGCCGGAGTGATGCGGCCCTCACGGCGGACGAAGCTGCGGACCGTGCGCCGCTGCGCCTCCGGGGTGTCCACGGGCTCAGAAAAAGGTGCCTTCCAGGGGCGAGGAGGCGCTGGCGTAACGCTTCTTGGGGATGCGTCCGGCCCGATAGGCCTCGCGCCCCGCCTCCACCGCCTTTTTCATCGCCGAGGCCATGAGCACCGGATCCTTGGCACCGGCGATGGCGGTGTTCATCAGTACGCCGTCGCAGCCCAGCTCCATGGCCACCGCGGCGTCGGAGGCGGTGCCCACCCCGGCGTCCACCAGGATGGGTACCCGGGCGTTCTCGACAATGGTGAGGATGTTGAGGGCGTTCTGCACCCCCAGCCCCGAACCGATGGGGGCCGCCAACGGCATCACCGCGACACAGCCCATCTCCTCGAGACGCTTGGCGATGATGGGGTCGTCGTTGGTGTAGACCATCACCTTGAAACCGTCATCGACCAGGGTCTCGGCGGCCTTCAAGGTCTGCACCACGTCGGGGTAGAGGGTCTTCTCGTCGCCCAGTACCTCCAGCTTCACCAAATCATGGCCGTCGAGCAGTTCACGGGCCAGGCGGCAGGTGCGCACCGCATCCTCGGCGGTGTAGCAGCCGGCGGTGTTGGGAAGGATGGTGTAGCGCTCCGGCGGGAGCACGTCCAATACGTTGGGCTCGTTGGGATTCTGGCCGATGTTGCTGCGGCGCACGGCGATGGTGACGATCTCCGCGCCGCTGGCCTCGATGGCGCGGCGGGTCTCGTCCAGGTCCTTGTATTTGCCGGTGCCCACCAGCAGGCGTGAATGGTATTCACGCCCGGCGATGACCAGGGGATCGGAGTGACTCATAAACCTGCCTCGCAATGAAAAACGGGGGAAACGAAGAATTATACACCCTCACCGCCACCGATGGCCTGCACCACCTCGACGCGGTCCCCGGGCTGGAAGCGGTGTCGGGGGTAGGTGGAACGGGGGACGATCTCGCCGTTGACCTCCATGGCGATACGGCGACCGGCAAGGCCCAGGGATTCCACCAGTTGGGCAGCGGTGAAGCCGGCGGGAACGCGCCGGCACTCGCCGTTGACGACGATCTCGATGTGTTCGTTCATGGGATTCGCTTCGTGGCCGTTGTTCGGGGCGGGCGTTGAACGCAGCCGCCGGCTCAGTATAATCGACGGGCGATGCGGGTGTAGTTCAATGGTAGAACCTCAGCTTCCCAAGCTGATGACGTGGGTTCGATTCCCATCACCCGCTCCAATCCCTCTTCTCATTCCTTCCTCAGTTACCGATCACCCCGGTGTTGAACAGCAAGAGGGCGATGGAAACCATCCCCGACACCAGGGCGATGATCAGAAAGGTCAAGGCGAAAAAGAGCCGCATGGTGGCATCCTCGCTTCAGCGTTTGTCGATGTGGACCGAGGCCCGGCATTGCGGGCAGTAGGTCCACAGCGGCAGTTTGTCTTTGGCATCCAGTTCGATGGTGACCGACTCGTTGCAGGCCGGGCAAGGGCCCTTCACATCGAGCATGGCCTGGTCTTGGGTGTAGAGCCGCAGGGCGACGATGGGGCCGGCGATGGCAAAACCGGGTACCAGCACGAAGTGGGCGATGGGGATGAACAACGTCACGCCCGCTAGGGCCCAACAGGCCGCCAGTCCCCCCACGGCCCGTTTCGCCCGTTCTCCCGAGCTGTAGATACGGATGGACAGCTCACCCGCCGTGACGTGATCCTCATGCCGTAGATCAACCGCTTGTCGCTCGATCGACATCCTCCCCCCTCCCATCGAGGAAGCGGTTATGATACCCAATTTGTCCACTGGGGAGGGAAGCATGGAGCCCGCGGTTTTCCAGCGGAGCCTGTTGGCGTGGTATCAGAAGGCAGGACGACGGGATCTGCCCTGGAAAAACCCCGTGGACCCCTATCGGATTTGGGTCTCGGAGATCATGCTCCAGCAGACCCAGGTGGCCACGGTGATCCCCTATTTTCAGCGTTTCATGGCCCGTTTTCCCTCTGTGGAGGTCTTGGCTGAAGCCAAACTGGACGAGGTGCTGGCCCTGTGGTCTGGCCTCGGGTACTACGCCCGTGCCCGTCATCTCCATGCCGCCGCCCGGCAGGTGATGACCGAACACGGCGGCGAGCTCCCACGGGACCTGGAGGCCTTGCAAGCCCTGCCGGGTATCGGCCGTTCCACCGCCGGTGCCATTCTTGCCCAGGCCCATGGCCAGCCCCATCCCATCCTCGATGGCAATGCCAAGCGGGTATTGGCCCGCTTCCATGCCGTAGAAGGCTGGCCGGGGCAGGCGGCGGTGAACCGGCAACTATGGGCGTTGGCCGAACGCTACACCCCGCGGGAGCGGGTGGCCGACTACACCCAGGCGATCATGGACCTGGGGGCGACGGTCTGCACCCGTCACAACCCGCGTTGCCTCGACTGTCCGATCCGGGAAGGTTGTCGCGCCTTTGCCGAGGGCTGGCCCGAGGCCTACCCCAGCCCCCGCCCCCGGCGGGAGCTCCCCCGTCGCACCACCCGCTGGTTGGTGGTTCAGGACGATCAAGAACGGATCCTGCTGGCCCGGAAACCGCCTTCCGGTGTCTGGGGCGGGCTGTGGACCCCGCCCGAGGCCCCCGAAGGTGTGGATCTACAGCAGTGGGCCGCACAAAAGCTGGGGCTGACCCTCCATCCGCTTCGACCAGGCACACACCTGGAACACACCTTCAGCCACTTCCGTCTGCACATCGAGCCCTGGCATGCCAGGGTGAAGGGACAAAATCCCGAAATCATGGAACCGAGTGAAACGGTCTGGTATAACGAAACCCATCAAGGATCACTGGGGCTGCCCGCCCCGGTGCAAACCCTGTTACAGAACATGCGAGGCGAATGATGACGCGAATGGTGCACTGCGTGAAATTGGGCCGGGAGGCCGAAGGCCTGGACCGCCCGCCCTATCCTGGCGAGCTGGGCAAACGGATCTACGAAAACGTCTCCAAGGAGGCCTGGCAGGCCTGGCTGCGCCACCAGACCATGCTCATCAACGAATACCGCCTCGCCCCCATCGACCCCAAACATCGCCAGTTCCTGGAACAGGAAATGGAAAAATTCTTCTTCGGCGAAGGCTCCGAGCTTCCCAAGGACTTCGTGCCCCCCAGCGCTTGACGCTGAAGCACCCAGCCGCTTTAATAACGGCCCCTCGGCCAGGTAGCTCAGTTGGTAGAGCAGGGGACTGAAAATCCCCGTGTCGGCAGTTCGATTCTGTCCCTGGCCACCAATTATTTCAATCAGTTACAGTGATTCTGGTGGTGTGGTAAAAGCGTCGCGCGTGAATTTTGCGGGATCTCGACTCACGCTGAGCCGTCGCAGCACCACCTCGGGCCTTCCTTCTCCCCGGTCACACACCGTATTTGCCGTTTCAATGAGCCGCGACAGCTCGGCGGCGGAATAATGTGTCGTGATCCGTCCCGAGCGGTGTCCGAACGGATCCTGACGATCCTCGAAGCCCACCCCTGCTGCAGCCCACAACCGCTGGCCGAAGGCGTACTTGAAGTCGTGGACCCGAATGCCTGGCAGACCAGCCCGCTTGCGGGCGCGCAGTCACGCGCCGTTGAGCATCCGTGAGGTCGGCTTTCCTTGGAAGGAGAACACCTGCGAGGGGTGTTTCCCCCACAACTCGTTCACCACCGACAAGACAATTCGGTTCAATACGGTAAGGTGCTCGTCTCTGTTGTTGACGTGTTGCCCTGGCACGATGAATACCGATGTACCCAGGGCTGGCACCACTACTCCCCACTTCCAACGAAGGTTGCAGATCTCAGTATCGTGGCAACTCAGAGCTGATTTTCGCGCTTGGCGCATCGGCCATTTCGCGCGGCGCCTGCCTTTCCCTTGGCGTCTTCGGTAAGATAGGCTTCGTGTAATTTCTGCCATAAAAACAGGCCAGAGGTGGTCTGGCGTTGGAAGGGGGAAGGCCGGCGCGTTTACGTGGGCTTTCATCGACCTCTGGTAGAAATCGTCAGGGGAAAAAGATGGGATATAGAACCGGAATCATCGCAACGGTCTTACTCTTCATCTGCACTGTTCTAACTCCTGGCAGTGCCGAAGCAGGTTCCGCTGCGCCTAGTGGCTATCGGTTGACGGCCGGCGTCTCGGTCAAGGAAGTCACTTTCCAGTATTTTCGCTCTGAAAATGACTCCTCTCCCGCAGGAGAAATGACGGAGGGTATGGATTTAACTTATGTGCTTCGCGCAGAGTCACCCTACTTCATGGGAAAAAAAGGAAAATTTGGTTATTACTTAGAATTTGGTCTGTCCGGTTTTTCCATGTCGAAACAAAATGTTGACTTGGAAGAAAAAGAATTGGGTACATCGATGAAAGGGCGTTTTTTTTATATCACTCCCGTGTCATTTTTTCCCATTTACGGATTTGAAAACCAGAACGACTCGTTGAGTATTTTGGGTGGTGCTGGTCTGGGTATTGGTTATCTTGATGCGAAGGGAGAAATGATC
>JALSHN010000026.1 GCA_026982215.1 Gammaproteobacteria bacterium | reverse complement strand
ATGACCGCGGCGCTGCTGGTGGAAATGGTCGCGCAGTCGATAGAGCAGATGAAACAACAGGAAATGGGCCTGGAACAAGGCCAGGGGATCATGGAAATCCAGCGCCGTGAAGGGTTCGATGCCCGCCTCGCCCAGCAGACGCATCACGCGATGCTCCCCCAGCCCCTCGGGATGGGCCTCGAGGATCGCCACCAGATGGGTCGTCAATCGCTCGTCCATGGACAGGGACGAGGCAAGATCCGCGCCGATTTCACTGGGCCGCCAACGGCGCGCGGGGAGGCAGCGGCGCCGGCGACGTGCCCTCGCCGCCGGGGAGAAACAGCGTCATCACCGTCCGTTGCAGTCGCCACTCCCCCTTGTGGCGGTTGACGCCCGTCTGCGCATCGAAGGCCAGCAGACCGTAGCGGGCGTAGTGCGGCAAGCGCCGCGCCAGCCCGGCCCAGGCACCGACCCGCTCGCAGGCACCGAGCACCCGCGGGGCGGAGGCCACGGGCCCCGGGGCAGCGGCGATCAGGCAGTGCCCGCTCCAGGGCAGACGCCCGCCGCCGTGGCGCAGCCCCCCCTGTTCCAGTCCGGCCCCCACCTGCGCCAGCCCCTCCGCCACCTGCGCCACAAACCGGTTGTCACGCCCCAACAGCCACACCGGCCGGTCGGCGGGCAGTGCATCCAGCTCGCGGTCCAACACCACCGCCTGATCCACGCCAGGCTCCTGCCAACGACGCGCCAGCTCACGATAGGCCGCCAGCCGCTCCGCATCGGCCGCCGCCGGCAACACCAGCAGGCGTTGGCGGGCACCGAAGAACAACGACAGCGACGGCGGTGTCTCCGAGTCGTCCAACAAGCGGAACACGTCGAAACGCGGATCGACATCCACCCGCAGCGGCCGTCCGGGGGGCTGCAACACCACCGTCTGGCGCCGCTGCTCCAACGTCACCCATGTCTCCCAGGCCGTCTCCCGCCCGGCCACGGTCACTGCCAGCGGCAGGCGCAAGCGGTAGGGGGGGCCGTCTTGACGTTGCTCGATCACCAGTCTCAGGCGCTCACCGTCCCACTCCGCCGCCCTCGGCAGCAGCCGAGGCGCCCCGGCACGCTCCAGCCATTGATGAAAAAACGGCGTCAAATCCTGGGAGGACGCCGCTTCGAACGCCGTTTGCAGATCGCTCCAACCGGCCTCACGGAAACGGTGACTGCGATAGAACTCACGCAAAGCAGTGGTGAAAGCGGCATCCCCCAACCGCAGACGCACCCTGTGGAACAGCATCAGCGCCTTGCCATAACCCACCGCCTCACTGGCCCCGGAGTGGCGGGCGCGGAAGGCCCGCAGCGGAAAGTCCCGGCCATCGGCGGCATAGGCACGGTATTTCTGCAAAGTGGCACGGCGGTATTCGACACCGCGGCCGGCGGCCTCTTTGAGCAGATGATCGGAGAGATAAGCGGTGAGCCCCTCCGACCAGTTGCCCGCCTCCCACGCCACATACACCCCATTGCCCCACCAGTTGTGGAGGATCTCGTGGGGCAGGGAGGTGTGGAGGATGAAGGGCAGACGCATCACCCGAGAACCCAGCAGGGTGAAAGAGGGGAAGCCATAGCCGGTCTCCCAGAAATTCTCCACCACGGCGAACTTGGGATAGGGGTAACGCCCCAACAGGGCCTGATATCGACGTAGATGGTCACCGGCGGCCTGGAGGTAGTGCGCGGCCAGTTCGGGGTCGTCATCACGAAGATAGACCGCCAGCCCCACACCGGCGGGACCCCGCGCCTGATAGCGCACCAACGGCCCACCCACCAGCACCACTTGCTCCTGAGGGGCCTGGACCCGCCAGCGCAGCGCCCCCGGAGGGCCGCTGCCCCGCCCCTGGCTCACCAGCCACCAGTCCGACGGACCGCTCACCCGCAGGGTGAAGGTGAAACGATCCCAGCCCTCGATGAGGGGATACCACCCCGATCCGCCGTCGAGGAACACCCCCTCGGGCTGGACCGTCCCCGGGGTGGCGGCCTGACCGCGCAGGCGGTCACCGAAGGCGACCACCGGATGATGAATGACCCCACGCCACCGCAGCACCACCCCCTCGCCGTGGGGGCGCAGCCGCCAGCGGCGCAACGGCACCTCGCCCTCGACCCGTTCGCCGCGCTGCAGCATCCCGCCCTCCACCGCCACCTCCAAACCCTCGTGGAGCAAGAAGGTCACCGGACCCGAGAGGCGCAGACGGTCACTGCCCTCGATGAGGTGGTTGGCGGGATCCACCACCACCTCCAGGCGGTGCTGAGGAACGGCGGTGGCCCACATCGGGAAGAGCAACAACGACCACAACAGCAGCCAACGGGGCATAGGGCGATTCCGTCGATGGGGTAGAATGAATCGACAAGAGTAACCCCCGGAGTCCTCCATGACCATGCACCGCCTGCTGTTGTCCCTGTTGTTCTGTCTGCCCCTGCTTGGCTGGGCCCAAGCGCCCATCCCCGCTCCCGACTTCGAACTGCCCACCCGCGACGGCTCTACGGTGCGCCTGACGGATCTGCGCGGCAAGGTGGTCTATCTGGATTTCTGGGCCACCTGGTGCCCTCCGTGCCGGCGCTCCTTCCCGTGGATGAACACCTTGCACCAGCGCTATCACGACCAGGGGCTGGTGATCGTCGCCGTGAGCCTGGACCACTCTCATAAGAACATGAAACGTTTTCTCGACGAGACCCGGCCACGTTTCGTCATCGCCTTCGATCGCGAGGGCAAAGTGGGAGATGCCTACCACGTCCAGGCGATGCCCACCTCACTGCTCATCGACCGCCATGGCAACATTCGTCACATCCATCAGGGATTCCGCAAAAAGGACACTCCCAAGGTCGAGGCCCAGATCGAGGCCCTGTTGGCGGAATGAGGCGTCAACAACGGCCTTCAGCGCCGCTTCTTACTCTTTTTCACATGGCGGATCAGCCGCTTGCGCTTGCGGATCTGCCGCTCGCTGAGGGTGTTCTTACGTCCGGCATAGGGGTTGGCTCCCCCTTTGAATTCGATCCGCAGCGGGGTACCACTGAGTGAGAGTTGCTTGCGGAAGGTATTGGCCAGGTAACGACGATAGGCCGCCGGCACCCGTTCCACCTGATTGCCGTGAATGACGATCAACGGGGGATTGACCCCGCCCTGATGGGCGTAACGCAGTTTGATGCGCCGACCACGCACCAACGGCGGCGGATGGGCATTCACAGCGTCTTCCAACAGCCGGGTGAGGCGTGGAGTGGGGAAGCGGCTCACCGCCGAGTGATAGGCGGCATCCACCACCTCCATGAGGTGCCCAACACCGGTACCGTGCAATGCCGAGAGGTACATCACCTCAGCGAAATCGGCGAACGTCAGCCGCCGTCGGACCTCGGCCTTGACCCGGGTCTTGTGATCGGCGTCCAGCCCGTCCCACTTGTTGATGGCCACCACCAGGGCGCGACCGGCCTCGAGCACATAACCCAGCAAGTGGAGGTCCTGCTCCACCAGCCCCTCGCGGGCATCCACCACCAGCACCACCACATTGGCCCGGTCGATGGCCTGCAAGGTCTTGATGACACTGAATTTCTCCACCGCCTCGTCCACCCGGGAACGACGACGCACCCCGGCGGTGTCCACCAGGGTATAGGGCTTGTCCTCCCAACGGAACGGCACCAGGATGCTGTCGCGGGTGGTGCCGGGACGGTCGAAGGCCACCACCCGCTCTTCTCCCACCAGGCGGTTGATGAGGGTGGACTTACCGACGTTGGGGCGGCCCACCACCGCCACCAACGGCCCGTCCCCCGCCTCGCCCTCCGCCACTGACGCTTCGGGGAACTCCGCCAGCACCGCATCCAGCAATGCCGCCACCCCTTGGCCGTGTTCGGCAGAAACGGGCCTGGGCTCTCCCAAACCCAGGGCATGGAACTCGGCCGCGGCCAAGTGGGGATCGAGCCGCTCCGCCTTGTTGGCCACCAGCACCACCCGCTTGCCCCGCTGCCGTAAGGTCTCGGCGATGTTCTGATCACCGGCGCTGAGCCCCTCGCGGGCATCCACCAGGAAAAACACCACATCGGCCTCGTCCACCGCCCGCAGCGCCTGCTGGGTGATGCGTTGATCCAGGGCATCGGCCTCGCCGGTGACGCCCCCGGTGTCCACCACCACGAAGTGGCGGCCATGGTGTTTGCCACGGCCGTAACGACGGTCGCGGGTCAGGCCGGGGACATCGGCCACCAGGGCGTCGCGGCTGCGGGTGAGACGGTTGAACAGGGTGGATTTGCCGACATTGGGCCGGCCCACCAGGGCGATGACGGGGATCATGGGCGGATGGCGGCGAACAGGCCGTCTTGGTAGAGCTGGTACAGCATGCCGCCTTGGACCAGCGGTAGGCCCAGAGGTGCCATGTCACGGCGGAACAGGCGGGCGAGGTCGATGTCGTCCTCGTTCTCCCAGTCGGCCGGCTCGCCGAGATGGGCATTGATGCGCAGACGCATGGCATCGTGGCCGAGTCGAGCCAGCACGGCACCGTTCTCGGGATCGAGGCGCAACACGCCACCGGCCACCGTGGACACCACCAGGGCCTCCCCCACCCAGCTCACCGGACCCACCGCCGCCTCGGGGAGTTCCGCCTGACGCCACAACGTGGCCCCGGAGTGAGGATCGAGGCGCAGCACCGCCCCCTCGGCATCCACCAGATAGAGCCCGCCCTGGTGCAACACCGGCGCGCGGTAGAGAGACAGGCGCCGCTCCCACACCACCTCGCCATCACGCTTGGAGACCGCCAGCAACCGCCCCTGGAAGGCACCGCTGTACACCAGGCCGTCACCGGGGAGCGGCGTGGCGTCCACGTCCACCATGCGCTCCAGGTCGGAGCGCCCGCGGGGAACCGCCACCACCGTCTCCCAGCGCAGCGCCCCGTCTTCCAGCCGCAATGCCACCAATTGACCGCCGGCGAATCCGGCATAGACGTCCGTCCCTTCCACCACCGGAACCGCCGTACCCCGCAGACTCAAGGGCGGCGTGCTGCGTTCGTGTGTCCACACCACACTACCGTCGCGCACATCGAGGGCATAGAGGCGGTCGTCCAAGGTCTGTACCAACAGCAGATCACCGGCACGCACCGGCGGGGCGAGCACCTCGCTGTCCACGTGCACCCGCCACAACGGCTGCCCTGCAACCTCGTCCCAGGCCACTACTTCACCCTCGCGGGTGGCAAAGTAGAAGTCGTTGCCGTCGAAGGTGGGGCCGCCGCTCACCCGCCCCAGGCCCTCCCGGCTCCACAGGATTCGGCCGTCGGCGCCATCGAAACAGGCCGCCACCCCCGACCAGGAAAAGGCGCAGACACGACCATGGGCCGCCACCGGCCGCAGTTTGGCGCCGCCATCCACCGCCGGCGCATCCAGCTGCACCACCCAGGCCAGTTCCAGGGCCGACAGAGGGGCGGCCGCCATGGCCATCAACATGGCGAGCAGACGCTTCAACCGGCCGACCCTCCACCCAGTTCGTCCAGCTTCATCTGCAGCAGGGCGCGGGTCTGGCCACCGATGGCCGGGTCACCAAGCGCGGTCTCGTAAGCGGTGCGCGCCCGCTCCATTTGCCCCTGCTGTCGATAGATGTCGCCGCGCAGGGCGGCGGCCAGGCCATTGAAGGCCGCGGTGCTGATGCCACCCAGGGTGGCCAGGGCCTGGTCCCATTGCTCCCGCCCCATTTGCAAACGGGCGATGCGCAACCGCACCCAGTCGGCGCCCCCGGCGATGAAATCGGCCCGTTCTTCAGCCCAGGCAAGGCGTTGCGCCGCCTGCTCCACACGGCCCTCCTCCACCTCCAGGCGGGCCACCGCCAGCGCGGCCAGGGCGGCATAAGGGCTGCCGTCATCAGTCTCCATCACCTTCCCGGCCAGGCTCTTGGCCTGCTCCGTTTCACCCTGAGCCAGCCGTTCCAGCATCTGGGCATAGTACACCGAGGCATTGGCCTGTTTGATCCGCTGCTGTCCCAGCCACCATTGCACCACGAGGATGGACACCAGCACCAACACCAGGCCGGTAATCAGGTTCTTGCCGTGACGGCGCCACCAGGCGCGGATGAGCTCGTCTTGTTCCACGGGATCGTAATTCATCGTTCACCCTCTCTCCGCGGCCAGGCGTTCGCCCAGCCATTGACTCAATCGCGCCTGGGGCAGCCGCAACTGGCCCGCCTCGCCGCGTAGATCCTTTACCGTCACCTCGCCGTGTTCCAGTTCGTCCTCACCGAGCACCAGGGCCCAACGAGCGCCACTGCGGTCGGCCTTCTTGAATTGGGATTTGAGACTGCCGCCAGGGGCATTGACCAAGCGCAACGAGGGCAACTCTCGCCGCAATTGCATGCCCAGCAACAGGGCGGCGCGCG
>JALSHN010000025.1 GCA_026982215.1 Gammaproteobacteria bacterium | reverse complement strand
TGGCCACAGCGCCGAAGGGCTTGGGCAGGGCCTCGATGAGCCAGTCACGGAACCGGCGGGTGAACAGCTCGAACAGCTTGCGACCCTCGATCAGCCCGCCGTCCAGTTTCAGGTCCAGCAGCGAGACCACGTCGGTCCATTCCAGATCCCGCACCCATTCCTCCAGGCCGTCCAGGTAACCGGCGGCATAGGCCCCGCCCACCAGGGCGCCGATGGAGGTGCCGCTGACCACGTCAGGTTCCAGGCCGGCTTCTTCCAGGGCTCGAATGACACCGATGTGGGCCCAGCCGCGCGCCGCCCCCGAACCCAGTGCCAATCCCAGGCGCGGACGGCGTTCACTGGCGGCCATGGGCATCCTCCACCGCGCTGACACCGGCCAATTCGGGGGGGATCACGCGCACCCCGTCGGGGAGGTGGAGGGTACGGGTGGGGAAGGCCTCTTCGGCCCCGTGACGGGCGATGATCTCGTGGATCTTGAGCAACACGTCCTGTTTCACCCGGTGGTATTCGGTCCACACAGTGGTCTTGGTGAAGGTGTAGACGAAGAAATCCACCGAGGAACTGTTGAAGGCATTGAAGTGGACCATCAGCGTCTGGGTGGCGTCGATGTCGGGGTGAGCGCGCAACATGGCCTCCACCTCGGCGCAAATGTCGGCCATTTTGTCCAGGTCCTCGTAGCGGATGCCGATGGTCTCGTAGATGCGCCGATGGGTCATGCGCGAGGGGTTGACCACCGCGATGGAGGTGAAGGTGGCGTTGGGAACGTAGAGGGGGCGTTTGTCGAAGGTGCGGATGGTGGTGAGCCGCCAGCCGATCTTCTCCACCGTGCCCTCGATCTCCCGGTCCGGGGAGTAGATCCAGTCACCCACAGCGAAGGGCCGATCCAGATAGATCATCAGTCCGCCGAAGAAATTGGCCAGCAGATCCTTGGCGGCAAAACCCACCGCTAAGCCGCCGATGCCACCGAAGGCCAGCACGCCGGAGACCGAGTAACCCAGGGTCTGGAGGATGACCAGTACGGCGGTGATGATCACCGAGACCCGCAGCAGCTTGGCCACCGCGTCCACGGTGGTGCGGTCCACTGGCCGTCCCTGACGTTCCCTCGTCAATACAATGCCTTGCTCCACTTCGTTGATGAAGCGGATGAGGAACCAGGCCAGCAGGGTGATCACCGCCACGTCCCGCAGCGGCTCGACGAATCCGAACAGGGGGCTCTGGCTGTGGAGGTAGATGATCTCGCCGGCCACCGCCAGCCCCACCACCCAGGTGATCCAGGGCAGGGGGCGTTGCAGCGCGCGGATCAGGGCGTCATCCCATAGATTCTCGGTCTTCTCCAGCCGCCGTCTGGCCCGGGCCAGCAGGCGCTTGAGGATGAAGTTGACCACCATGGCCAGCAGGATCACCAGGAAGACCTGGGAGATCCATCCCCACTCCCCTTGGAGGAATTTGAACTGCTCCAACCAGGCGCTCGGGTTCATGCCCCCTCCCCTTCGAATTGCCGGGCATTGTAACGAAAAAGGGCCGCATCCCCGAGGGGATACGGCCCCAGGCGGTTATCCCAGCTCAGGGTCGGGTGAATTCGCCGAGGGAAGGGGAGAGCTGGTAGCGGGTCCCCTCTTTGACGAACATCACCAGATCGGCCCGACCGTCTCCGTTGAGGTCACCAGTGAGGCGGGGGAAATAGTAGTCCTCGCAAATCTGTTTCTGTGAGAAGAACCCGCCCTCGGTGCGGGTAATGCGCTCGGCTCGGGACTTCTCGTTCCCCATCTCTGCTCCGGCGAGCTGGGCGAAATCGTAGTAACCACGGCTGCTCCCCGGCCGGTAGTAGGCCACCCACACCGCGCTGCCGAAACCCACCACGTCGGGGTAGCCATCGCCGTTGATGTCGGCGAGCAGACGGGTGGTGATCCCATGACCGGTACGCTCATCGCAACCGGCCTCAGGGCTGGCGGCCCCGTTCACCCGCCAGCCCTGTTGGGCGCCGAAGTTGGGCATCCACAGATCGGGATTGGGGAAGACCGCATCGCCCGGATTGAGGGCGATCAGGACCCCCGCACTGCCGAAACCGACGATGTCCAGGTCACCGTCGTTGTCCATGTCGGCGAAATAACGGGGGTGGTCGTCGATGCGCCAACCTTGCTGGTAACTGAAGTCGTCAGTGATCTTGCGAGCAGTCCCGAACTCCCCATTGCCCAGGGCAGGGAGCATGTACCCGCTGCTGGTGCCGAAACCCATGAGGTCGCTACTGCCGTTGGCGTCCAAACGGCCCGCGAACAGGGGGTGAATGGTCGGCTGCCAGCCTTGGGCGCTGGTGAAGGTGCCATTGCCGCTCACACGACGTTGGGTCACCATCTGACCGTTGGCGAAATCATTGGTGTAGGTGACGATCTTGCCCTGGTTGTCGCTGGCAATGAGATCGGGCAGGCCGTTGCCATCGATATCGGCCACCAGCCGATAGTGGCGGAGGTAGGTATAGCCCCGGACGGGGGTGAGATCGGCGGCGACCCACTCGGTGACGGGGCCGAAGCAGCCCTGGGCGTCCGGGGCCGGCGTGCAGCCGACACCGTTGAGGGTGAAGCTCACCCGCTTGGGCTCGAAGAAGATCACGTCGGGCAGGCCGTTACCGTCCACGTCGGCGACGAAGCGCGGCTGGTCCTCATAGGCGATGTCGGGGTCGCGGTTGGGCATCCCCTGGCCCCATTGTTCCACACTCTGGAGGGTGCCGTTGTCGGAGAGGGAGACCCAGATCTTGCCGCCGCCCCCCAGACCGAGGATGTCGTCATCACCGTCACCGTCCAGGTCGGCGAGAAATTGATCATGCTGGCGGACGCGCCATCCCTGATCGTAACCGAAGTTACCCAACAGGACGCTGGCATGGAGGCGCAAATCGGCTACCCGGCTCTCCTCGCGCCCTTGATCGTCTTCCACGGTGAGGGTGATCTGATAATTCCCGGCCTGGGCATAGTCGTGGCGCAGATCCAACTGCCGCACCGCCGAGGCGCCGCTACCCGCGGTGAGGCTGTCAGTGCGACCGTCTCCCCAGTCGATGGTGATGAGCTGGGGATAGCCCCCCTCCTCCACGCTCACCGTGCCGGTGAGTAGGATACCGAGGCTGTTGTTGGAAGACAGTTTCAGGCTGGCGTCGATGAGGATGGGGACGGCACCGTTGTTGGCGCTGTCACTGGCATCACCGATGCCGTCGCCGTCGGTGTCTGGATTGCCGGGGTCGGTGCCTCGCTCGCATTCCTGGGCATCGCTCAGGCCGTCACCGTCGGCATCGGCCAGCAGCGGGCTGGTATAGATTTGGGCCGGATAGCGATCGGGTTCATTGGGATTGACGGCGTTCACCAAGCAGGGCTCGCGCACCTCCTGGAAGTCGCTGCGACCGTCGTCATCGCTGTCGGCACGCTGGGGATCGGTGCCGTTGATGAATTCCTCCCGCACCCCCAGGCCGTCGCCGTCCTCGTCCACCAGATAGACGATGAGGATCTGATCGCCGGCCTTGGCCGGGATGTCGTCGAGCTGGTAGGGGGCCTCGGGGCTGTAGCGGCGGCTCCTCACCTCCAGACCGTCGTCATAGATGCGGGTGATCTGCCAATGGCCGACACCACCGCCCACACCCCGAATCCGGCTGATGCCGTCGCCGTTCTGGGCGTAGTCGATCTTCAGGATCTCGTCGAAGATGTCCGCCAAGCGGGTTCCGGGCCGGTCGGGATCGAGATTGGTGGCCACCCGGTAATACTCGCTGCCCCGGGCGGTGCCGTAGTCGATGAGGAGCTCCGCGGTACGGGCCTGGACCTCCTGTTCGTCGAAGGCGAAGGGCTTGCCGTCCCCGTCGGTGATCTGGAACAGTCCCGGGGAGAGGGTGAGGCTGGTGCTGTCCTTGAGCAGTTTGCGGACGGTGCCCAGGTCCAGGTCCTCACGCTGGAAGGTGAGCGCCACCGACTCTTCGCCCGGGGACAGGCTGGTGGCCTCGAACCCCCCGTCCAGGGTGAGCGTGGCCAGGGGGACGAAGGGTTCGCCCGGTCGGGACTGGCTGGCGGACAGATTGACGTGCTCGATGGTGAAGGCCAGGCTGCCCAGGTTCACCAAGCGCACACCAGTGCGGATGTAGCCGCTCTCGAAACTGGTGCTCGCCGAATTCGTGGTGGTCTGCACCGTCTCCCAGGTGGATTCGTTGGTGGTCTCCTGGGTGTTGTCATAGCTCACCGTGGCCTCGAGCTTGAGCTTCACCTTCTGTTTGAAGAGGGAAACCCCTCCCGCCTCGGTGTCCGTCTCCACACCGGCGGTGATGGAACCACCCCAAGTCTGCGAGGTGGTATTGCTGGCGCTGCCACCGGTGGCATCGGAACGCTCGTTGCTGCTTTCGGTGCCGTCGTTGTAGCGGACGCCGATGAGGGGATCGCTGATGATCTGCACCCCCAGAGCGGGCAGATCAGCGACGCGAGGGTTGAAGCGGGTGGGGCGGCTGGGATCGAAGCCCTTTTCCAATACCTCGTTGCCATCGGAGAGGCCATCGCCGTCGGTATCGGCCACCCGTGGGTTGGTACCCCACACAGCCTCCTCGGCATCGCTCAGCCCATCACCGTCACTGTCGACATCACCAGGGGGCGGTTCCCCTTCATTGGCAGCGTCACCAGCGACATTCCCTGATTCCTTGAGAACCTCGTCCAGGCATCCCATGAGTGGCAGGGTCAACAGAATCAACAAAGCCCAACGTCGCATGATCTACCCTCGTACTCGGCTATAATCGCCGGCAGTCTAGGTCTTGCCGGCTCCAGGGGATAGTTAACGAAGGTTAGGTGTTTGCCGGGGTGGCGTCTCGCCGGAGAGGAAGGGGGGGGTGTGCGTTTATTGGTGGCTGATGATCACGGCTTGTTTCGTGAAGGCCTTGTTTTGTGGCTCAGTCGACTGAGCGATGGCGTGGAGGTGATCACCGCCGGTGACCTGGATGGCACACTGGCGGCACTTGCCGTCGACGGCCCTTTCAGCTTGGTGGTGAGCGATCTGGTGATGCCGGGAATGAACGGCGTGGCCGGCATGGAACGCCTGTGCCAGGCTTCGGGATACCAGCCGGTGCTGGTCCTCTCCGCCCGGCGCCATCCCTTGACCATCTCGGCCTGTCTCCAGGCCGGAGCGAGGGGTTATCTGGCCAAAGACAGCGATGGGGAGACGGTGCTGGCGGCGGTGCGACGGCTGCTCGCCGGCGAGATGGTGCTCCCCCCGGGTTTCCATGCCCCCGACCATCGCCTTCGTCCGCGCCAACTCGCGCTGTTGCACTGTCTGGCCGAAGGCCTGTCCAACAAGGCCATCGCCACGGCATTGAATCTCTCCGAAGGCACGGTGAAGCAATATCTCAACGGCTTGTACTTGGACCTCGGGGTGCAGAACCGCAGCCAAGCCGCTGTGGAAGCGCGGGAAATCCTCGCCCTGCCTGACTACTGAGCGATCAGCTCGCTCACCCGCCGGCGAAACAGTCCCGGATTCAGAGGCTTACCCAACCAGGGGAGTACCGTCTGTCCAGCCGTGGCGCTGTCTCCGCTCACCACCAACGCAGGCAGCACCCCATAGCGGGCCCGTAGATCGGCGACGAGTGCGGGCCCCGTCACTGCCCCGAGGTGATAGTCGCACACCACCAGGGCAGGGGCTGGCCAATGGCGCGGAGGCTCGAACGGTCCGGCCACCGCCACCACCTGGAAACCCACCCTTCGCAGCACCTCAGCCGCCGCCTCACGCCCACCGTCATCATCATCGACCAACAAGATCCACCCCGGAGCCGGGTCGACGCGCGGTACCTCCACCGAAAAGGCACTCCCCCGCCCTGGCCGACTGCGCAGCCCCACAGGATGACCCAACACCTCGGCCAGTTGACGCACGATGGACAACCCCAGCCCCAGGCCCTCGCCTTCTTCGGACAAACGCACAAATTCGCCGAAGATCCGCTCCTGCTGCTCGGGAGGGATCCCCGGCCCGCTATCCCATACCGTGAGACGCACCCGGTCCCCCCGCCGTCGCACCCCCAGCAACACACCACCGCGACGGCTGTGACACACGGCGTTGACCAGCAGATTGCGGATCAGGCGGCGCAACAGATGGGGATCGCTGTGGACCACCTCTGTACACCCATGCAGCCGAAGTGTGAGCCCCCGATCCTCCGCCATGGGGCGCACCTCCTCGATGAGCGCGTCCAACCAGGGCTCCAAGGAAAAGTCATGACGGACCGGCCGAACCTTTCCCCCGTCCAGACGCGTCTGTTCGCTCAAGGTATCCAGCATGTAATGCAGTTCCATGCAAGCCGCCTCTGCCCGACGCAGCAACCGGCGTTGGGACGGCCCGCTCAGCTCTCCCCCCAACGCCCCATGGAAGAGCCGC
>JALSHN010000024.1 GCA_026982215.1 Gammaproteobacteria bacterium | reverse complement strand
CTTTCGCGAGTTTTGTCAGAACGAGCCGTCGGCGGGTGCTCCCAAGGTGCGTGTCACCACGACGTTGCACGGGCAGATGGTGACCGGGACCGAGGTAGGACGCAGTCCCAAGGTGACGGGAAACGAGCCCGGGACCTGTGATCGCATCACCGGTACCGAATACCTCAGTACCGAACAATTGCAGCAGTTTTGCGGCAATGTGCCCACGGAGGCGCCGGTGCGGGTGACCACGTCGCACACCGCGCGCGGCAATGTCGTCACCGTCGCCGGTGGTCAGGCGAACAAGGTGACGGGTGACGAACCGGGTGCTGCGCGCGCCCTCACGGGGACGCAATATCCCACCCCGGGAAACGGTCGGCCGTACCCCGGTAAGGTGGGGGTGAGCCGTACGGCGCGGGGCGAAGAGGTGACCGGTACCGTGGTGGGGCGCAGCCCCAAGGTGACCGGTGACGAGCCGGGTAGCTGCAAGCGCGTCACCGGTGACGACTATGTGGGTGCGGAGCAGTTCCAGGCCTTGTGCGGCTCGGAGCCCGAGCCCCAGGATGCCAAGGTGGGCGTGTCGCAGACCCTCAAGGGGAAGGTGGTCACTGGCACCATGGCGGGGCGATCGCCCAAAGTGACCGGGGATGAGCCGGGAACGTGCAAGGCCGTCACCGGCACGCCTTACGCTGGTGCCGAGCAATACCGCGACCATTGCCCCCCCGAGGTGGTGGACGAGGTCGTCGCTCGCGAGCGTCAGGGTCGCGCCACGCCCGGTCCGGTGGCCACCGGCACCCAGCCGGGGGTCAATGGTCGCATGACCGGTGCCGAGCGGGGGGCCTGTGAACCGGTGACCGGGACACCGTATCTCGGTGCCGATCAGTATGCCGCCGCCTGTCCCTCGACGGCGGCCGAGCCGGGCAGTCCCGATTTTCCTCAGATGCTCGCGGCGCCCGCGCTGGCGCCCGCCATGGGGGCGCCCTCCCCGGCGAGTGCGCCTGCCAGCGGGGGTGTGCGGGTGACGGGGGACGATGGCGGACGCGGCCATATCACCGGCCCTTTCGGCAAGGCCAGCGGCAAGGTGACCGGCACCGAGGAGGCCTGTTTCGGGCGGGGAGGGCATGCCGCCGCTCCCGTGGTGCCCGAGCCCCAGGGCGACGTGGACGGGCGTCCCAAGGGCCGCATCACGGGCGAAGGAATGGAGGCCGGGCCGCGCATCACCGGGGACGACTGGGCCCGGGGCGACCGTGTGACCGGCACCGAAGGCAGCTCGGCCATGCGGCGCAACCCCACGCGCCGTGGCCAGCGGGTCACTTCCGTCATGCCGCCCAAGCGTAACGAGGAGCTCCCCGAGCCGGTGAGCAAGGTCACCGGTGGCACCGGCCAGGAAGACAAGAAAAAAGGTCCGTTGGTGACCTATTCCGGTGGTGCGCGCGGCTGAGGACGGCGAGGCGATGCTGAATCACAAGCGCAGAAATGCGAGGCGGATGCGTCGGACGGCGCCCACGCGGCCCGTCCGTCCCCTGCGCCGCCCCGTGGTCGCGGCGTCCCTGGCCGGGGGGGGACACCCGTTGGTCCGCAGTGTCGAGAACGAGCGGCTCCGGGCCTATGAGGAAGGGGTCAAAGGCGGTTTCGATGCCATCGTCCCCGTGCTCAAACGCATCTCGGCGCTGCAGCACATGCCGGATTTCGAACAGCAGGCCCAGGCCATCGCCCAGCGGGAACTCGGTTTTCAGTTGCCCCAGGACTTGCTGGCGGATGCCTGGGTGGCCGATCTGGACATGCGCCGCTTGTTTGCGTTCTGCGTGTTTCAGACCTATCGGCGCTTTTGCGACGGGTTTTTCTCCGGTGATCCGTTGAGTTCCGAGGACGAAACGGCGTTCGTGGAATTTCTGCATGATTGCGGTTTCCACACCCTGGATCTCTCGCCTTGTTCGGACGGGCGTTTGGCCCATGTGGTGCGCTATGTGTTACGCCTGCCCTATCGCCAGGTGCGGCGCAAATCCTATGCCGGCGCCCTGTTCGACATCGAGGACAGTCTGGCGAAATGGACCGAGGTGGAGCTGTACCGTTACCGGGAAGGGCGACCGACGCCGGCCGATGCCCCCACGCGTTATCTCAAGGGGGTGGTCTACCACTTCAGTTCGTCGGATCCGGAACATGAGGGGTGCGCCGCCCACGGCTCGGATACCCGGCGTGCCGCAGCGGCCGGTCTGGAGAAGCTCATCGATTTCCAGGCCGCGGTGGAGAACAGTTTTTGTTGTGGGGCCTCGGTGGATCGCTTGCTCATCGGAGTGGACACCGACACCGACGCCATTCGCCTGCACGTGCCCGATGGGCGTGGCGTCATCGACTTGGAGCAGTGGCTGGATGCGGCCGAGCTCTATGAAGCCACCCGAGGCCTCGGCGGGCAGGCGGCGCGTGATCACATCGCCGCCGCGGTGAATCGGGCGGCCCCGGGGGTACAGCCGGGGATGGCGCGGCTGGCGGCCCGCTTGCTGGAGAACAATTTTTCTCAGATCGACTATGTGCGTCGCTACCATGGCGGTCGTTATCCGGACATCGGCCATGCCGAGCGCTTCATCGGCGCCGGTATCGGTTTCGAGGAGGTGCAATTGCGCAACCTCACTTATTTCGCCTATCTGGAGACCGTCGAAGAGGCGACCGCGGATCTGGATGTGGGTATCAAGATTTTTCGTGGCCTGAACGTGCGTCACGGTCTGCCCATCCCGGTCGTGGTGCGCTATGACTACCATGGGCACGTTCCCGGAGCCCGTGAACGCGCCTTGAAGCGCTGCCGGCGGGTGACCGAGGCGCTGCAGGATCGTTACGCCAAGCTCGTTGAACAGGGGCTGTTGCACACCCTTCAAGTGGTACGTGACTGTGACGATGGCGGTGCCATCGAAGTACTGGGCTGTTCCGTGACCGACGGCTTGGGCTAGGAGATACGCTCGATGAAGATCTGTCAGGTGGAACGACCTTTGGTCTCGACCAACCGCATACCGTCGCTGGAACACAAGTTTCTCCAGGTGGTGCGGGATGGCAGCAGCAAGCTGGTGGCTGTGGATGCGGTGGGCTGCGCCCCTGGAGACTGGGTCATTTGTGTGGGCAGTTCGGCGGCGCGCGAGGCGGCCGGCAGCAAAGAGTACCCCAGTGATCTGACCATCGTCGGCATCATCGACCATTGGCCCCCGGAGGAAGAACAGGGCTGATGGACATCATGCGGGTCGAGTTGCCGCTGGTGTGCACGCGTCGCATCCAGGGCCTCAAAGGCATCAGCCTGCGCGTGTTACAGGATCGCAAGGGCAGGCGCCATGTGGCGGTGGATCCGGTGGGGGCCCGTGAGGGTGATTGGGTGTTTACCGTGAGCGGCTCTGCCGCGCGGTATGCGGCGGGTGATTTCACCATCCTCACCGATCTCACCATCGGGGGCATCATCGATCACTGGGAAGAGGACAAATAGGTGACCCGGCTTCCCCCGGGCTTGATGTTTCAACTTTAGACAGAGCAGGAGACTGACAATGGCAGATGAAAATTATGGGATTGCGTTGGGCATGATCGAGACCCGCGGCCTGGTGCCGGCGATCGAGGCCGCCGATGCCATGACCAAGGCGGCCGAGGTGCGGCTGGTGGCGCGTGATTTCGTCGGTGGCGGTTATGTCACTGTGATGGTGCGTGGTGAAACCGGTGCGGTGAACGCGGCGGTGCGTGCTGGCGCCGACGCCTGCGAGCGGGTCGGTGACGGTCTGGTGGCCGCCCACATCATCGCCCGCCCCCATGCCGAAGTGGAACCGATTCTGCGCAACAAGTGAGACGCGCTTCAACCAATCAAACAGATGGAGTGAACAGGAATGGCTAACGAAAACTACGGCATTGCCCTGGGCATGATCGAGACCCGTGGTCTGGTGCCGGCGATCGAGGCGGCCGATGCCATGACCAAGGCGGCGGAAGTGCGGCTGATCGGTCGCGAGTTCGTCGGTGGCGGTTATGTCACCGTGATGGTGCGTGGCGAGACCGGTGCGGTGAATGCGGCGGTGCGTGCCGGCGCCGATGCCTGCGAGCGGGTCGGTGACGGTCTGGTGGCCGCCCACATCATCGCCCGCCCGCACCGCGAAGTGGAACCCATCTTGTCCGGTGGTGGCGAGAGCCGTTCTTGATCGCTGATCCAGCCAGGTCGACGGGATCGACAGCATGATCTACGCCAAAACGGATCAGCGTATCGCCGGTTACCTGGGGCGTGCCCTGAGCCTCGAGTTCAGCGCGGTGCAGCAATACAGTACCCAGGCGCGCCTCGCCGCCGCCTGGGGCCTGAATGATGCGGCACAGCGGTTTCAAGAGGAGGCCAGGGAGGAGATGGAGCATGTGGACCGGATCATCGCCCGCATGCTGGCCTTGGGCCTGGCCCCCAATGCCTCCATGCTCAGGCCGGCACGACTGGGCAATTCCCTGCGCGATCTCCTGGTGGAAGATCAGCTTCTGGAGAACGAGCTGGTGCGTCTCTATGCCGACGCCGCCACCTACTGTACCCATGTCGCCGATCACGACAACCGGCATTTCTTCCACAAACTGCTGGAAGAAGAGCAGGCGCACGGACGCGAGCTGGCCGAGTGGCTGGCCCGTATCGAGCAGCCGGCAGCTCCCGGTGGTGAGCTGCGCGCCACCTTCTGACGAGGTTTCCCATGAGCGAGTGGCGCGAGCGCAAGAAACCGTTGTGCCTGGAGAGGCGTTATGCCTTTCCGGATTACGAGACCTTGCGCGTCTTTCTGGACCGCGCGGCGGAGTTGTCTGAAAAGGAAGGCTACTATCCGGACATGGCCTTCGGCCGTGACTATGTCAACGTCACCATCTATGCGGAGGAGGGCGCGGAGGCCCTGGGCGAGGCGCAGCGGCGCTTTGCCCGCCTTCTGGACGACTTGTTTCAACGGCCCGGTGAAGGCTGAGCGGTAACCCCCATGAGCATCATCGCGGTGGTGGGCAACAAGGGCGGGGCGGGGAAGACCACCCTCGCCGTCCACTTGGCCGCGGCGCTCTCCCGGCGGGGGTCGACCCAGGTCCTGGATGCCGATCCGCAGGGTTCGGCCCATCAGTGGTCCCTCTTCGCCGAAGGGGGCGGGCGCGTGCCGGTCGCGGCGGTGAGCGATGATGTGATGGCTGGGGTAGAGGCGCATCGCGGGGTCGAGTATCTCGTCATCGATTGTCCTCCCTCGGTGAACGCTCCCCAGACCAATGCCGCCCTGCGTTCGGCCGATGTCGCCCTCATTCCGGTGCAACCCTCGCCGGTGGACCTATGGGCTACGGTGCACGTGGAGCAGGCATTGGCCGCGGCGCGGGAGGACAATGCCGCGCTGCGGGCCTGGTTGGTCATCAATCAACTGGAGGCCCGCACCACCCTGTCGCGCCTGATGCGCGAGGCGGTGGCCGAATTGGAACTGCCGGTGCTGAAGACGGCGATCCGTCGTCGGGCGATCTACCGCACGGCGGCCCTCGAAGGGCGTACCGTCTATGACATGGGGCGGCGGGGCGAGGCTGCCGTGGCCGAAATCGAACAGCTGACCAACGAGGTGTTAGCCCATGAGTGACAGCGAGAAGACGCGCAAGAAACTGGTGGAGTCAATCCGCAAGACCAAGGCCGGCCAGGCGGCGGCAGGGGGCAAGGCCGAGACGGCTCCGGTGTCTCAGGGGGGGGAAAGCAAGAAGGCCCCGCGCAAGAAGACGGTCAGCAAGCGTGCGGTGGCCAAGAAGGACCCGGCCACATCCCGGCGGCGCACCTCGGCGCAGGCGAAACCTGCCGCCGGGACGGATGAGACACCGCGCAGCTACATCCGTGGGCGGCGCGTCTGGCCCGATTGAGGGCCTCGGGCGTGCCATGTCGTTCCATGGGCCATCTCGCCCAGTGTTTCTCTCGAGCTCAAGACGGTGATGAGCGGGGGCGGCGGTCTGGTTACGTCGTCTGCGATTGCAGGCCCCGCCTGCACCGGGTTGGACCATGAAGGTCACGTTACGCACTTACGTCTACATCGACTCGCTGCAACCCCAATTGGCGGCCTATCTGGGGAGTGTCTCCCAGGGATTTTTGCCGGTGCCGGGGGATGCCTGTCTGTGGATCGAGGTGGCCCCGGGGATGGCGGTGCATCGCTTGTCGGATGTGGCGTTGAAGGCCACCCGGGTTCATTTGGGGCAGCAGGTGGTGGAGCGTGCCTTCGGTTCCATGGTGTTGCACCACGGTGATCAGAGTGATGTGTTGGCGGCGGGGCAGAGTGTGCTGCATCTGCTCGGGGCCGACGAACACAGCCGCAAGAAGTGTCGCGTCGCCTGGAAGGAGATCATTCGGGCGGTGACCCCGGATCATGCCGTGCTCATCAACCGCCAGGACCGGCGCGGTTCCATGATTCTCTCCGGACAGAGCCTGTTCATTCTGGAGACG
>JALSHN010000023.1 GCA_026982215.1 Gammaproteobacteria bacterium | reverse complement strand
TTCGGCTGGCTGTTCACCGAGCGCAACGTCCCCGGCTGGACCTCGGTGATCGGCTCGGTGCTGTTCTTGGGTGGGGTGCAGCTCCTTTGCCTGGGCATCCTCGGCGAATACCTGGGCAAGATCTTCCTGGAGAGCAAACAACGACCGCGCTACCTCATCGAACGCCGCCTGGGCTTCCCCGAGGACGATGACTGAGTCTCTGCTCATCCTCACCGGCATCCTCCTCGCCGCCGGGGCGCAACTGGCCCTCAAACTGGCTGCCGCCACGCCCCATCCCGTTCCCTGGCTGGGCACCGCCGCCCTGGCCTACCTCGTGGCCTTCGCCCTCTATTTTCACCTGCTGCGCACCCTGCCGCTCTCCTGGCTCTCCCCCCTCATGGTCGGCGGCACCACCCTCGCCGTGGTCCTTGCCGGCCTGACCCTGGGGGAGACGATGAACCTGCCGCGCGCTCTGGGGGTGGCCCTGCTGCTGGCCGGCCTGTGGCTGCTGGCCCTGGGACGATGAAGCGGGCATCTTCGCCGTGGGAAGTACTCGCCCTCATCGGCCTCTACACGGCCATCGCCCTGCGCTTCCCCTGGGCACCGGTATTCAGCGACACCATCCTCACCGGTGGCGATTCGGGATCCTGGCACCAAGTCCTGCTCCACCTGCGTGACGGTCTGCTACCCCAGGGGCGGCTGTTCGGTTGGAGCCAGGACAACTTCTTCGGCTACCCCGACTTCCAGTACTACTTCATCCCCCCCTTCCTGCTCGCCCTGCTGCTGGGCAGCCTCTTCCCCCTCAGCGTCGGCCTCAAACTAGCCACCCTGGCCGGCACCTGGCTCACCCCCCTGGCCGTGTGGTGGATGCTCCGCGCCCAAGGGCGCGGGCCGTGGGAGCGCCTCGGCGGCGCCGCACTCAGCCTGATCTTCCTGTTCCACGAACGTTTCGACATGTTCGGTGGCAACCTGCTCTCCACCCTGGCGGGAGAATTCGCCTACTCACTCGCCTTCGCCCTGCAAATCCTCCTCATCGGCGCCCTGTTCACCGACCTCCCCCGCCGGCGGATACGCCGCCCCGCCCTGCTGTTGGCACTCACCGGCCTCTCCCACGCCTTCGTCTTTCTCAGCGCCGTCCTCCTGCCCCTGTGGTTCCTGCTGCGCCGCGGTGGCCTGCGACGACTCCCCGAAATCGCCGCCCTCTACGGCCTCGCCTTCCTGTTCATGGCCTTCTGGACCCTGCCCATGCTGGCCGGGATGCCCTACACCACCCCCATCCGCGCGGTGTGGCAATTCCCCCAATGGAGCGACCTGTTCCATCAAGCCTTCGGCGAAGTGATCCTGCTGGCGCTGGTGTTACAGCTCCTGGCCCGCTGGAAGGGACGTCCCCGACCCAGCGACGGCTTTTTTCTCTACGGCATGATCATCAGCGCCGGCCTCTACCTGACGGCCAGCCTGCTCCACATCGCCGACATCCGTTTCTTCCCCCCGTTGCTGTTCTTCGCCCTGATGAGCGCCTGGAGCGGCCTTCACGCCCTGTTACGCGCCCTGCCGACACCACACCCCCGCCACAGCAGCGCCGCCGCCCTGGCCCTGGCAGGCGCCCTCGGCCTCGGCACCCTGTGGGACCCACAGCACATCGGCCCCCGCTGGTTCCTCGCCAACTACGCCGGCTACCAGGCCACCCCCGCCTTCGCCCCCGGGGCAGAGATGGACCAACTCCGCCGGCTGTTGGCCAAGGTGGAAGGGCGGGTGGGCTGGGAACACGCCGCCTACGGCCCCCGCTTCGGCACCGACCGGGTGTTCGAAAACCTGCCCCTGTTCACCGGCCACCCCACCACCGAAGGCATCCACTATGCCTCCGCCTTGCTGGCCCGGGCAGTCACCACCGTCACCGCCGAGATCTCCCTGCGCATCGGCTCCCCCTCCCCCATCGTCTACTCCCACTACGACCCCGACCTGGCCGAACGCCACCTGCGGCTGCTGCACGTCAACCACGTCATCATCGCCAGCCCGCTGATGCAGGGCCTGCTGAACGAGCACCCCGGCTTCCAGCTCGTCGGCCGCGCCGGTTCCCTGGCCCTCTACCGTCTCAGCCGCCCATCTCCCGGGCTGGTGGAAGGGCTCTCCCTCCCCCCGCTGGCCTGCGACTGCGGCGGCGCACGCTGGAAAGACCGCCTCCAGGCCTGGTTCCGCCGCGGCGGCCCCGAGCCCGGCGCGCCGCTGCTGGTCCCCCAACACTTCATCGCTGATCATGCCCGCCACCACTTCCCCGCCACCGTAGTGATGGACCGCTTTGGACGCACCCCGGCGCCCCCCGCCCTGCCCCGTCTGCCCCCGGCAACGATCAGCGAGGTCCACATCGACGGGCGACAGATCCGCTTTCGCACCGACCGCCCCGGCCAACCCCACCTCATCAAGGTGGCCTACCATCCCAATTGGCAAGCGGCCACCGGAGAGACCCTCTACCCGGTAAGCCCGGGCCTGATGCTGATCTACCCCCGAGGCCAAACGGTGCACCTGGAATATCGCCGCTCTCCCTGGGAATGGCTGGGCATGGTGTTGACCGTGGGCGGGTTGCTCATCACCGTCTCACTGACCCGACGTTCCCTGCCCCGAAGCTGGCGACGGATCTGGCTGCCCTTGGCTTGGCATCCCCGACGGCTTCGCCCCTGGCGAACCCCCCTGCGCCTCGCCGCAACACTGATCCTCCTCATCGGCGCGATCCTTGCCTACCAAGAGAAACACCGCATCACCGCCGATTTATTGGCCGGCAACGCCCTGGCGGCCCAAGGCCGCTGGTCCGAAGCCGTGAATGCCTATCGACGTGCCCTGAGCGAGGACAACCTGGACATGGACCACGCCGACCTGCCCACCACCTATCTGGCCCTGGCCACCGCCTACCTCAACATGGGGGCGCTGGAGCAGGCCCAAACCCTGATCGACACCCTGCTCGACGGCTACCCCAACTGGATCTACCTCCCTGAGGCCCTGGCCCTGGCGGCCGACATCGCCCGCGCGCGAGGGCAGACTCGAGAGGCCCGCGAGCTGCTGCTGCGCTGTATGGAGAAAGAGCGCGACCCGCAACGCCGGCGCCAATGCGTCAAACGCCTGGCCGCCCTCAGCGACACGGCATGACCCCGCTGCACCTCGCCCTGCTGCTCCTGGCTCTGGCCGCCCCCCTCCCGGCCGCGAGCGGAGAGATCCAACTGCGCCAGACCCTCTCCGCCACCCTGGAACCCGGGCGCCTGCGCCTGCACCTCACCGTGCACAATTTCGGCCGCGAACCGGCCTTAAAGATCCAACCCATCGTCTGGTTTCTCGGCCGCAGCCAAACCCTGCCCCCCTTGGAACGCCTGGAGAGCGGGCACTACTACCAACAACGCCTGGACCTGATCCCACCGAGGGAGGGGCACTACGGCCTGCTGGTGGACCTGCGCTACAACTCCCCGCGGGCGGCCTACAGCCTGCCGACCTTCATCGCCAACCCCGAATACCGCCCTCCCGACGAACTCCTTCTGCAGTGGCAAACGGGTGACGACGCTCCCCGTTTGCAACTGGAAAACCACGGCCCGACCCCCCTGGAGATCGACCTCACCGTGCTGGCCCCCTGGGAGCTCGGCCTCACCCCGCCACCGGCACGCCTCACCCTCGACCCCGGCGAGCGGCGCACCCTGGAGACCCCGCTGAACTACCTCGACATCGCCGGCCACCGCCCCAACGCCGTCATCCACGCCCTGGCCGACTTCGACACCCCTGCCGGCCATCGCATTGCCTACGCCGCCCTGGAATTGAATACCGTCCCGCCCCTGGCCACCGTCCCCTGGAACGGCCTTGCCCTCGCGGCCGCCGTACTCCTCCTGGGATCGATTTTCCTCGGACTGCGGCGCAAACACAGCCGGCGATGATAGAATCCGCACCCCGAAAACCCGACGAGGACGATCCATGCTCGACAAGGACGCAGGCATCCTGATCACCGGCGGCGCCGGCTACATCGGCTCCCACGTGGTGAAACAGCTGGGCGAGGCCGGCTACCGCAACCTGGTGATCCTGGACAACCTCGGCAAGGGCTTCCGCCAAGCGGTGCTCTACGGCGAGCTGGTGGTGGGCGACACCGCCGACCGCGAGCGGGTCTCCCGCTTGCTGCAAACGCATCGCATCCAGGCGGTGCTCCACTTCGCCGCCCACACCGTCGTCCCCGAATCAGTGGCCGACCCCCTCAAGTATTACGGCAACAATACCTGCGCCACCCGCAACCTGTTGCAATGCTGCCACGAGGCCGGGGTGAAGTATTTCGTCTTCTCCTCCACCGCCGCGGTCTATGGCGTCCCCGAAGGGGGAGTGGCCCGTGAAGACAGCCCCACCACCCCCATCAACCCCTACGGCAGCTCCAAGCTGATGAGCGAATGGATGCTGCGCGACCTGGCCGAGGCCGGCGGCCCCCGCTACGTGGTACTGCGTTATTTCAACGTCGCCGGCTCCGACCCGGAAGGCCGCATCGGCCAATCCACCCCCGGGGCCACCCTGCTCACCAAGGTGGCGGCGGAACACGCGGTGGGCAAACGCGACTTCGTCGCCATCTTCGGCACCGACTACCCCACCCCCGATGGCACCGGTGTGCGCGATTACATTCACGTGGAAGACCTGGCCGATGCCCACCTGAAGGCCCTGGACCACCTCGCCGCCGGCGGGGAGTCCCTTACCCTCAACTGCGGCTATGGCCACGGCTACAGCGTGCGCGAGGTACTGGCCGCCATGGAACGGGTCAACGGCGCGCCATTGCACATCGTGGAAAAGCCCCGGCGTCCCGGCGATCCGCCCACCCTGGTGGCCGATGCCAGCCGTATCCGCGAACTGCTGGGCTGGACCCCCCGCTACGACGACCTGGACTTCATCTGCAAGACCGCGCTGGCCTGGGAACGCAAGATCGCCGCCGGCGCGGCCTACGGCGGCTGAGCTCAGCGCGAGGGCGACAGCAACAACGGCGCCAGCCGCGCCGCGAAGATCAACAACGACAAAAACAACAGCACGGCCCCCAGCATCGACCAGCCGCGGCCTGCGCCCCAGAAGCCGGCCACGAAGCCCCACAGCCCCAGATGCACCAGGCCCTGCTGCAACCACGGCCAGGCCCCGGTACGGATGGGCAGACCGGTGAAACGGGGCAACATGTGCTCGGCCAGGGCATAGATGAGCAACAACACGAACCCCACGGTGAACAGGTGGATCAGCGCAGGACGATAAGCGGCATCCACCAACAACCCGCCTGCCCAGGTCATTCCGGCACCGGTGGCGACCAAATAGCCCATCGCCGCCAACACCATCAACCGGCCGCTGCGTGCCATCCCCAGCCCCACATGGCGTAGGGTGGTGGACTGCCTGGGCGGGGCATCCGCCACCAGGGCGCGGGCCTCCTCCAGGCTCTGCACCCCCACCCCCTTCAGCTCCCCATCGATGATCAAGGCGGGAATGGAACGGATGCGCAGCCGGGTGGCCAGGTCACGCCCCTCCGGCTGGGCCATGTCCACCACCTGGAAATCGAACGCCCGTTCCTCGGCCACCTGACGCCAGATACGCTCGGCCTCGTGGCAGGAGGCACACCACTCGGAGACCAGCAGCTCCACCTTCATCGCCGCCCCCTCAGGTGGTGCAACGCATACATTGCACGTCGTAGCGCTCGATCCATTCCCGCAACGGCGCCACCGCCTCGGCCCCGAAGGTGAGCCGATCCAGGGCGTGCTCGGGGTCGTCCGGGCGCATCACCACCAACCAGGCCTCGCCATAGGGATCCACGTTCACCAGCCCGGGATCGGCCTCCACCTTGTCGTTGACCCGGACGATGGTGCCCGAGAACGGCGCCGGAATCCCGCCGGCCCACTTGCCCGACTCCAGCCGCGCCACCGGCTTTCCCGCACGCCGATGGGTGCCCGGCTTGCGGAAGGTGGCGTACTGCACCCGCCCGGCCATGGTCTGGGCCGGATCGGTGACCCCGATGGTGAAGGTGCCGTCACCATTGGGCAGCACCCAGACATAATCCAAGTCGTAATATCGATCCTCGGGGATCTCGCAGCCACGGTATTCCGCCATCCTCAGCCTCCCGGTCCGTAATGACGCACGGTGACGACGATGTTGTAGGCGAACAGGGCCATCGCCAGCCACGCCAGCCCCCCGCCCAGATGGATCCACCAGCGCTCCCCGTCCAGCCAACCCGGCAACATCAACACCAACCCGGCATTGGCCAGATAGAACTGCAGATTGGCCAGACGTTCCGAGGCCAGGGGGCGACCGGAGAAACGGGGCAGCACATGGAGTCCCACCCCGTAGATCATCATCGCCACGAAACCCAGCAACATCAGATGGCCATGCACCTTGGGCAGATTGAAGGTCAGCGGCGCCTGGCCGGACAACCACCACAAGGCCGCCAGCCCACCCAAGAGACCATAGAGCAACGATGCGGCCACGAAGG
>JALSHN010000022.1 GCA_026982215.1 Gammaproteobacteria bacterium | reverse complement strand
CGGCCTGCTCCGCGGGTTCTCCCACATCCACTACCTCGTCGATGTGCAGCCCCTTGAGATAAAGGCGCCCGTTATGCAGGGCCAGCTCCCGCCAAGCGGCGAAGAACCCCTTTTCCCGGTTGGGCATCTCCCACACCGATTGCCCTTCATCGAAGAAATCCAGACAGCTCTTGATCACCAGCTCGTCGAGCTCTTCGCCGAGGGACAGGCCGTGCAGCCGGTCCAGGGCCTCGTAGAGGGGCATGCCCGAGAGGTAGCGTGCCTTGAGCCGCTCCCACAAGGCCTCGCGCGACTGCGGCCGGCGGGGTAGCTCCCCGCCCTGCAACGCCGCCGCCACATCCTCGGCCGTCACCCACTCCCGCTGTGCCATGTCCAACGGGGCCGCAAGACGGGTCATGGCCACCTCGGCCCACTGGGACAGGGGAATCCCGAGCACCGCCTCCTCATCCCCCAGGCGCAGCCGGATCTCTTCCCGCAACTGCCCCTCGTCGATGCGTCCCTCACGGAGATAACGCTGGTATTCGTGGCGCGGCAGATAGCCACGGGCGTGGAACAACGCCTCCCCGCGGCGCACCGCCTCGGGGAAAGGCAGATCCTCGAAACCGTGCAAGGGATTGTGGTGGATGAAGGCCCGCATGGGCCAGAAATAAGGGATCTTCTCCCCCGCCACATACACCAGACTGCGGACCTTGAGCCGACGACCGAGGTCACCCGTCATCTCACACACCTCCCGCCATACTCCAGACCAAGACGACACCGCTCAGACCAATCCCGGCCAGCAGCGCGCCATAACGCCACAAGGCCTGGCATGACACGTCCCCCGCCGTCACCGACACCACCGCCGCAGCCTCCTCACCCATGGCCAATTGCTGGAAGACACGCACCCCGGACCACCCCCACAGATACCACACCAGCAGGAGTCCCACCGCCACCGAGACCCCCACCTCGGTCAACAAGCCGAGCATGACGAAGAAGGCAGGAAAGGGTGGCGTGGCCAACACCGCCAACAACGTGGTGACGAGCAACCCGGTCAGACGCGGGTGTTCGGCCAGCAGTCCCGGCGTCAGTCCCAGATAGGCGGCCCCATAGCGATCGCTGATCTCCGCAGCGAGCAACACCAGCACGGCCAACGGCAAGGTGACGAGCAACATCATCACATGGCCGAGCACGCTCCCCACGGCCTCCGACGGCAGCAACCACGCCAAAGGCAGCAATGACAAGGCCATGAAACCGGCCCAGGCATCCAGCCCCTTCAACACCAAGGCGCGGAAACCATAGAAGGCCGCAGAGAATAAAGCGGCCCACCCCAGCCATGCGGGGATCTGCGGTTGGAACAGCCACAACAGCAGCACCCCGAGCTGTGGCCACAACACGATCATCGCCGCCCGCTGACGGGGATCGCTCAGTCGCCGGTACAGATAGGAAAACAGCAGCGTCGCCGGAAACACCGGCAAGAAAAACACGATCACCCACAAGGCCGCTTTCGCCATGATCACATCCACCTCAGGCCACGATTGAGGCTGCGTGCCAATTTCAACAACCGCTCGGACACCAGGGTCTGCACATCGGGCACATAGAACTCCCGCGACACCAGGGCATAAAAACGAAGCCACGCCCGGGAAAGCCCCCGCCCGAAACGACCACCCTTCTCATCGGCGTAGTAGACCAGCACCCAGCCCACCACCACCACCACCGCGACCAGCAACAACACCAGTTCGAACCAGATCAGTTCGATGTCGGCGGCCGCATACAGACTGGCGCGGAATGCCGGGTCGGGATAGAGGAACAGATCGAACACATGGCTCACCAGGACGTAGCCGATGACCACGATGACGAAGGAAAACAGCATCAGCGCCAGAAAACGCGTCAGGTTGACCACCTCCGCCTTGTAGGTGGAGAAAATGAGCTGGGCACCGGTGATCCAGCCGAAGAACAACAACACCAACGCCCCCTGCTTCTGGAGGATCTCCTCATCCACCAGCCAATGGGCAACCCCCAGGACCAGCAACGGGACGATCAGCGTCATCGCCGCCATGAGTTTCCATGGGGGGCGACGCACCGCCACGCCGCGCTCCACCACGAAGCGATACAACGGATCCTTGGGCACCCCATCGTGCTTGCGGGCCTCGTTGATGATGCCGCCGGCGCCGAGAAACAACGTCCCCTTGAAAATGCCATGGGCGATCAGATGGTAGATCGCCAGGGAAAAGGCCCCCACACCGCACTCCATGATCATGAAGCCCATCTGTCCCATGGTGGAATACCCGAGGGACTTCTTGATGTCGTTCTGGCACAACATCAAGATCGAGCCGACCACCGCGGTGAACAGCCCGATGACGAACAACCATGGCAACACCCCGTCCGTGTGGGCGAAAACCGGCGCGAAACGATTGATCAAAATACCACCGGCGTTGACGATCCCCGCATGCATCAGCGCCGAGACGGGGGTCGGCCCCTCCATGGTATAAGGCAACCAGGCATGGAGGAGAAATTGCGCCGAACGGGCCATGGCAGCGAACGCCACCAGCGCCCCCACCCACTGAGCCACCATCCTGTCGTCTTCCTGCTGCAACCGCTGGAATATCTCTGCCAGATCCAGGGTCTCATAGGCGTCGAACAACAGCACCGCCGCCAGGATGAGCGCCACGTCACCGACCCTGAAGGTCAGCAACCCCCATCCGGCATACCGGCCCGCCGCCGGGCGGCGCACGTTGTGACCCAAGAGGAAGAACAACAACACGCCAACCAGATTCCACGCCAGCAGCAAAGACAGGAGATCCCCCGCCAGGACCATCAGCAGCAGGCTGAACACCAAGGCATCCAACAAGGCGTAATAGCGGCGCTGCCCCTCCTCCTCGGCCATGTAACGCACCGAATAGGCATGCACCACCAAGCTGATGCCGGCGATCACGAAGGCCATCAACGCCCCCAGGGCATCAAGGCGCAGAATCGGCCACCCCCCCAGCAGCGCCATGCTCACATCCACCCCCTGATGGATGCGCCAGCCCAACAGCCAGCCGGCGACGGCGAAGACCCCCACGGCCAGCGCCAGACTCACACGCGGCGCCTGCCGCGCCCCACGCTCGTTCAGCATCAGAAATACCGCCGACAGCAGCGGCGCCGACACCAAGAGAACCAGCAGCATCTTCACCAGGCACACCCTCCGGACGAGCCAACGAACATCGGGGGACGCAGACCGAGCAAAACCCGTTCGGAATGCTTAGGCAATGGGTTTGCATTGTGTATGAGGCCAACGCTAAAATTCAAGTTAATCGTTTTAACTTTTTTGTTTTATCAAAGTAAAATGTCTTTACAACACGCCACCCTGCACCAACTCAAGATATTCAACACCCTGGTGCGCCACATGAGCGTCGCCCAGACCGCCAAGGCGCTGCACCTGTCACCCCCGGCGGTCTCGATCCAGGTGAAACAGCTTGCCGAAGCGGTGGGGGAGCCCTTACTCGAACAGGTGGGAAAACGCCTCTTTCTCACCGAGGCCGGGCGGGCGGTGGCCGAGGCCTGCCGCGACATCTTCGACCGCCTGGAACTCCTCTCTCAGGACCTGGCGGCGATGAAGGGATTGAGAAAGGGCAGCCTGCGAATCGCCGCGCTCACCACGGCGCAGTATTTCATCCCCCGCCTGCTGGGAGAGTTCTCCCGCCAATATCCCGGACTGGATCTCGCCCTGTTCCTGGGCAACCGGGAACGGGTCCTCGACCGCCTCATCGCCAACGAGGACGACATCTACATCCTGGGGCAGCCGGCGGACGACATGCGTATCATCGCCGAGCCGTTCGCCGACAACCCCATGGTGGCCATCGCCGACCCGGCCCATCCCCTGGTGGGGCGCAAACACATTCCGCCCCAGCGGCTGAGCGAGGAATCGTTCATCGCCCGCGAAAAGGGCTCGGGCACCCGCCTGGCCTGCGAGAAATTTTTCCGCGAGGCAGGGGTGATCATGAACGTACGCCTGGAATTGGGCAGCAACGAAGCCGTCAAACAAACGGTTGCCGCCGGACTGGGAATCTCCATCATCTCCCGCAGTGCAGTGATCGCCGAACTCGCCAGCGGCGAAGTGGCCGAGCTCGACGTCGTCGGCCTGCCGCTGCGCCGTCAATGGTACGTGGCACGCCCGGAGCGGAAGATCCAGACCACCGCCGCGCGCGCCTTTCAGGAATTCCTCTTCTCCCGCAAGGCCGGTTGAGGCAACGGCCTTCACTGACCCTGAACGGGACGACCGCGACATCAAACCGCCCTGCCAGGCCGGGGAATTCGGTCAGCGGATCATCCCTTTGCGGAGATACCGTTCAAAATCCGCCACCGCAAGGGGTTTGGAAAACCAATACCCCTGGAAGCTCTCACAACCGAGATTCCGCAAAATCGCAAACTGGCGGTCATCCTCCACCCCCTCGGCCACCACGCTCTGACCCAGTTCATGCGCCATGGCAATCATGGATTTGACCAAGGCGAGGTGTTTACCACCCTCAGCGACTTTCTCGATAAAGCTGCGGTCGATCTTGAAGGTGTCGATGGGGAAGCTGTTGAGACGAGCCAAGGATGAATGGCCGGTGCCGAAATCATCGATGGCAATGCGAAAGCCGTGACTGGACAAGGCGTCCAGTTGCGCTTTCACACTGTCCGACGACTGCATGAATGCACTCTCGGTCACCTCGAACTCGAACATCCAGGGTGCCAGTCCCAGCTCAGCCGTCGTTGCCGCAAAATCCTGCACCACGTCGCTTCCCAAGAGTTGCGCTGGTGAGAGATTGATTGCCATGGTGAAATCCTGTTCGCCCACCAACCCGGAGCGCAACCACTGTTCGAGCTGTTGCGCGGCGTGAGAAAACACCCACCTACCGATATCCCCGATGGCCCCTCGTTCTTCTGCATGACGAATGAACAAATCAGGGGACACCACACCGAGCCGGGGGGAATTCCACCGCAACAAGGCCTCGGCACCCGAGATGCCACCGGCCTGATCGAGCTGGGGTTGATAGACGAGAAACAGCTCCCCCCGACACCAGGCGTCGCGGACGTTCAACAAAATATAGTGATCCCGCTCCGCTTCCTCTCCCAGCTTGTCATCGAAAAAACGAATCGAGCCCCGCCTTTCCTGCTTGGCGCGTCGCAGCGCCAACATCGCCCTCCCCAACAACGCTTCCGCAGTATCATCGAGGCGACTGTCGGCGACTCCGATAGTGACATTCAAAGTCAGCTTCTGCTCCGCATGTTCGAGAGGATCAGCGAGGATTTCCCGGATTGCCTCGGCCGCATTCCCGGCCCGATCGAGAAGCGTATGCGCCTCGGCCTCGCCGATGGGAAGCGCGACGAGAAATTGGTCCAGCTCACCGCGAGCCACCAGCCACTCCTTGCCGATGTCACGCAGCCGCCCTGCGGCCTCCCGCAACAGCGCATCCCCGGCCTCCCGTCCCAGCGCTGCGTTGACCTCGTGGAAATGATCCAAATCCAGCACGATCACTGCCACCCGCTTCGGCTCGGGTCCCTCCGGTGACAACCACTGCGTCAGTTGTTGGGAAAAATGGGCCCGATTCGGCAGACCAGTCAGCCCGTCGTAATAGGCCAGCCGAAAAATATGTTCCTCAGCCCGGCGTATCTCCGTCAGATCGACAAAGATCCCTGCATAGCGTTCTGCCATACCCGAATCATTGCGAAAGGCCACGATATTGAGCCATTCAGGATAAACCTCTCCGTTTTTCCTTCGATTCCATATCTCACCCTGCCACTGACCTTGCTGTTCGATACAGCGCCACATTCGTTGGTAGAACTCCGGCCCATGGCGCCCTGAGGAAATGACGCGCGGCGTCTTCCCTTTCACGTCTTTCAGCGAATAACCCGTCGTCTTTTCGAAAGCCCTGTTCACCCAGAGAATCCGCCGTTCCCGATCGGTGATCATCACCCCATGGCTGCTATGCTCCACCACCAACTCGGCCAAGGCCTTGTCACGCTGAAGCTGACCCTGGCGGATAATCAACGCCAGGATGGTGGCGAAGTCCCGCAGCACCTCCACTTCGTCTTCCCGATACCGATGCCCCGCCGCCACGTATAACGTCAATACACCCAGCAATTCATCGCCATCACGGATGGGGACCACATAATGGCCATGATCCGCCCTCCCCTGGTAGCAAACCTCGTGACGGTGATCCACATTACTGGCGTGAAGCAATTCACCACTCTGCGCCACCCGGCCGCAAAGACAATGTCCATAAGCCACCCGGGCGCAGGCTTCCTGGATTTGGGGAGTGAAATTGAGATGCGCCGCCAACTCGAGCCGCCGATGCGCCGGATCGGCGAGGAAAATGCCACCGGCATCCGCGTGCAACCAGGGCAAACGGACGATGGCCTTCAATATGCCATGGAGCAGATCATTCATCTGAGCAAGATGACCCCATTCCCCGGCGAAACAGGGGCGTTGTATTCATATTCACAATTTAAGGAAGGTTATAGGCCGTGCTCCGCAGCGGTCAATAGTGCACCACCCTGTCACAGC